>CAYMBB010000067.1:0-3212 GCA_964388515.1 uncultured Anaerolineaceae bacterium | reverse complement strand
CTCGAGCTGGTCGACGGCCACGGGGCGCACATGCCGTTCGACGCCGCCGTGGCCGACTTCCCAGGCGAGGCGATCAGCCGCCGACCACCGAACGTGTCGTACACGCCCTGGCACCTGGTCGAGCACATCCGGATCGCCCAGCGCGACATCCTCGACTACATCCGCGACCGCGCCTACCTCGCCCCGAACTGGCCCGAGGAGTACTGGCCCGCCCGCGACGCGACCGCCACGCCGGACGAGTTCGCCCGCTCGATCGCGGACTTCCGGGCCGACCGGCAGGCGCTCCGCGAGCTGGTGGCCGACCCGGCCACCGATCTGCTGGCGACGATCCCCGGCACGCCCGGGCACACGATCCTGCGCGAGGTGCGCCTCGTCGGCGCCCACAACGCCTACCACATCGGCGAGTTCGCGATCCTCCGCCAGGTGATGGGGACCTGGCCGCCCGGTCGCAGGGAGCAGGACGAGTAGCCCGCGCGGGCGCGCCGTTGAGGCCGACGTAGGGGGCGAGCGTCCACCTCGTCGGCGATACGGCCGGCAGGGCGTACACTGCCCGGTGTCGAGCACCCGCTCCGGGTGCGACACTCGAAGCGAGGCAGGAATGGCGAAGCACTCGAAGCGGGAGCGCGAGCGGCGCGAGGCGGAGACCGAGCGGGTCCGGCAGATCGAGGCGGCCTGGATGGGCAGCCTCCCCGCGGCGGCGGCCAAGGCGTTCGCGCTCTCGGTCCAGGAGGCCCGTGAACGGGCTCCCCGGGAGCGCCCGGCCGACATGGCGCCCGGCACCCAGCCCCGCCCGCCGCGGCCCGGCCACGAGCCACGCCCGCCGAAGGAACCGGCCCGACCGCGTCGCGGTCGCTAGGCCGCGGTCCCTTCTCCGCCCCTGAAGCGAGGTCCCACGAGGAACTGTGCCACCACGAAAACGAAAGGTGACGTACCCCGTCGCCCGCACCTCGAAGAAACCCGCGCCGACGGTCGGCGTCGGGCCCGAACCGACCTATGTCCGCCCCACGGTCGTGGCGATCGATATCCGGGCCACGAAGGGCGGCCGGAGCATCTCGATCGGCGACCGGGTCCGGATCGTCGGCTCCGGGCTCTACGCGGGCGAGATCGCCGTCGTCGAGACGGTCGCCGGCGGGGTCATCCCGGCCGCGGTCGTGCGCACCGAAGCGGGGCGGACGCGACGCGTCCGGACGATCGACCTCGAACCTGTCAGCGAGGGCGATCGACTGGCTGCCGAGGGCGAGTGATCAGAGCTCGCTGGCGACCCTGAGCCCCTCGAGGACCGCCTCCTCGACCGTGCGCGGCGCCAGGCAGTCGCCGATGGCGTGGACCTCGCCGGGGTAGTCCTCGAGCGCCTCGAGCAGGTCGGTCACCGGTTCGTGCCCCTGGGCCAGGACGAGCGCGGCGACGTCCTCGACGATCACCGCCTCGCCGGTCAGGACGTGCTGGAAGTAGACGGCTCGCCCGTCGTAGCCGAAGAGCCGGACGGTCGGCAGGATCTCCACCCCGGCCCGTGAGGCGGCTGCGAGCATCACGTCGCGGACGTACTGCTGGAGTCGCTGGCCGGCCATGTAGCCGTCGACACCGAGCGTCACCCTGCGGCCGCCCCGGGCGAGGAGCTCGGCCAGACCGAGCCCGATCCAGTCGCAGCGCCAGTCGGCCACGACCACCCGCCCGCGCGGAACCTCCGCCCCGCCGAGGACCTGCCAGGGGTCGAGCACGGGCGGATCACCGACGAGCTCGAGCGGCGGTCGTCGAGGCCGGGCGCCGGTGGCCACGATCACGACCTCGGGCCGCTCCCGGCGAACGAAGGCGGCGTCGACCCGCCGGCCACTCACGATCCGCACCCCGGCCCGCTCGGCCTCCCCGGCCAGGTTCGTCGCGGCGCCCCCGAACTCGGCCCGCCCGGGCAGCCGCTCGGCGAGGAGGACCTGGCCGCCGACCCGCCGCGCGGCCTCGTAGAGGGTGACCCGGTGACCACGCTCGGCGGCGACGGCCGCGGCCTTCAGTCCGCCCGGACCACCGCCCACGACCATCACGTCGCGTGGCCGCGCCGCCGGCACGCGGCGGCCGTAGCGCAGCTCGCGGCCGCTCTCCGGATACTGGATGCACGAGATCGGGTAGCCGGCGTGGAAGTGCCCGATGCAGGCCTGGTTGCAGCCGATGCAGGCCCGGATCTCCTCCGCCCGGCCGGTCGCGGCCTTGGCCGGCAGCTGTGGGTCGCAGATCAGGGCCCTGGTCATGGCGCAGGCGTCGGCCTGGCCCAGGGCGATCACCCGTTCGGCCTCCTGGGGCTGGTTGATCCGCCCGGCGACCATCACCGGTACGTGGACGACCGACTTCACGCGGGCGGCCATCGGGGCGACGTAGGCGTTCGGTTCGCTCATCGGGGGCACGATGTGATCGGAGCCGGCGAGCGTGGCAGAGGTGCCCGCGACGACGCTCACGTAGTCGAGCATCCCGTCGCCATCGAGCGTGGCCAGCGCGGCGAGGATCTCGTCGGGGGTGAGCCCGTCGTGGCCAATCTCGTCGGCCGAGATCCGGAGCCCGACGACGAACTCCGGCCCGACCTGGTCGCGGACGGCCGCGATCGCCTCGCGCAGAAAGCGCAGCCGGTTCTCGTCGCTGCCCCCGTAGCGGTCGGTGCGCAGGTTGACCCGGGGGTTCAGGAACTGGGCCGGCAGGTAGCCATGGCTGGCCACGATCTCGACCCCGTCGAGGCCGGCCCGCTGGAGCCGGTGCGCGGCCGAGCCGTAGCCGGCGACGACCTCCTCGATCAGCCCGAGCGGCATCGCCCGCGGGATGACGTGGAACCGCTCGCTCGGCACGACCGACGGCGCGAGTGCAACCGGGAGCGACCCGTCCTGCGACTCCATGATCTCCCGGCCACCATGGAAGAGCTGGCCGAAGACGGCGGCCCCGTGGGCGTGGACCGCCTGGGCCAGCCGGCGGTAGCCGGGGATGCACTCGTCGTCAGTGGCCATCAGGACGTGCGCCGTGTAGCGCGCGCTCTCGTGGACGCCGGCCACCTGGACGACGATGTGGCCGACGCCGCCGGCGGCGCGGGCCTCGTGGTAGGCGATCAGCCGGTCGGTCACCAGCCCGTTCTCGGACATGACCGTGTCGTGACCAGACGAGAAGATCCGGTTCCTGAGCGTGACCGGACCCACGGTCAGGGGCGAGAAGAGGTACGGGAACGAGGGACCGGGTAGGGA
>CAYMBB010000066.1:8312-10544 GCA_964388515.1 uncultured Anaerolineaceae bacterium | reverse complement strand
GTCGTGTTCCGCCGAGGCGATGCGGTCCGGCTGATCGTCGTCTCGCTCCTGCTGATCGGCGCGCTCACCGCGATCCTGGCCGTCGACGTCGTCCCGACCGGGCTCGGGCTCCAGGTGGGCGACATCGCCCAGGGGAGCATCCGGGCACCCCGGGCGGTCACGTTCGAGAGCGAGCTCCTGACCGACGAGGCGCGCGCCGCTGCCCGGGCGGCCGTTCCGCCCCAGTATGACTACACCCCCGAGCGCGCCGCGACGATCGCCGCCGAGCAGGCCGCCGCTCTCGAGCGGGCGGTCTCCCCGGTCGATGCGGCGATGACCGCGGAGCTGGCGCCGGAGGCTCGGGCGGAGCTGCTCAAGACGGCCCTGCCAGGTCTCTCGGCCGAGGCACGCGCGACGCTCCTCGGCCTGGCGCCGGAGCGCTGGAAGGCCGTCCGCGACGAGGCCGCCCGCGTTCTCGACCAGGTCGAACGGACGGAGCTGCGCGACACCGACGTCGCCGCCGCCCGGCGCGACCTTGGCTCCCGGATCCTGGGCGACCTCACCCCCGCCGAGCGCTCGCTCGCCGCCGAGATCCTCGCTCCGCTGCTCGTCCCGAACTCCTCGTACAGCGAGCTGCTGACCGAGCAGGCGCGCCAGGACGCCGAACGGGCCGTGGCGCCGGTCATGGTCCGGATCCGCCAGAACGAGGTGATCGTCGATGCCGGGCACCCGATCACCGCGGTCGACCTGGAGAAGATCGACGCCTTCGGGCTGAACGAGTCACGCCTCGATCTCGCCCGCCTGGCCGGCTGGTTCGTGGCCGCGATCCTGCTCGTCGGGCTGCTCCTGGCCTGGATCCAGCGCTTCCGGCCCGCCTTCTGGCACCGGAACAACGTCCTGCTCCTGCTCGGGCTGGTCCTCCTCTTCACGGCCTTCGCCCTGAAGCTGACGGCCGGTCGCTCGATCCTGCCCTTCTTCCTTCCCGTCGCCGCGGCCGGGGTGCTGCTGGCGATCCTGCTCGACGCCGAGACCGCGACCGTCGTCATCGCGGCGATCGCGCTGATCGCCGGCCTGGTCAACGGCAGCTCGCTCGAGCTCTCGACCTACGTCCTCCTCGGCGGGCTGGCCGGGATCATCGCCATCCGGCGGGGCGACCGTCTCCAGTCGTTCGTCCGGGCGGGCGTCGCCATCCTGATCGTGAACACCCTGGCCGTGACGACGTTCTCGCTTCTCGGCGAGCGCGACCTGACCGGCATCCTCCAGCTCTGGGGCGCGGCGGCGGCGGCGGCGGGCGGGTCGGCCGTGGCCGCGGTGGGCAGCTTCGCCGTCCTCGGCAACCTGTTCGGCATCCTGACCGTCTTCCAGCTCCTCGAGCTGGCCAACCCGTCCCAGCCGCTTCTGCGCCGGCTCCTGGTCGAGACGCCGGGCACGTACCACCACTCGCTGATGGTCGGCAACCTTGCCGAGCGGGCGGCCGAGGCGATCGGCGCGGACCCGCTCCTGACCCGGGTGGCGGCCTACTACCACGACATCGGCAAGCTCGCCAATCCGCTCGCCTTCATCGAGAACCAGGCCGGCGGAGAGAACGTCCACGACCAGCTCGAACCCGAGGCGTCGGCCCGGATCCTCAAGCAGCACGTGGCCGACGGGATCGACATCGCCTACCGGGCGCACCTGCCCAAGGCCCTGATCGCGTTCATCCCCCAGCACCACGGGACCGCGATCATGGGCTATTTCTTCGGCAAGGCCCGCGAGCAGGCGGCCGCCCCGTTCGGTGGGCTGGGGACGCCCGAGGGCGCCCGGGCGGCCGATGCGGTCGATCCGCGCCGGTTCCGCCACGCCGGCCCGAAACCACAGTCGCGCGAGGCGGCCCTGATCATGCTCGCCGACGGGGTCGAGGCCTCGGTCCGCTCGCTCTCCTCGCGCGACGAGGCGGCGATCCGGGCGATGGTCGAGCGGATCATCGAGGAGCGGCTGAGCGACGGCCAGTTCGACGAGTGCGACCTCACCCTGCGCGACCTCGAGCGGATCCGCGAGGCGTTCGTCGCCCAGCTGCGTGGCATGTACCACCAGCGAGTGGCGTACCCGGAGAGCAAGGTCGTCGAGCTCGAGTCCCGGCGAGGTGCCGGCGGGCGTGGCTGAATCGGGGCTCGTCTCCGGGTCGGCTGGCGCACCGAAGCCAGGGGGACGGCCCGGGCCGGCAGACCCTCCCGGGCCGGCAAACCCGCCCCGGCCGGCAGATCCCCCCGGGCC
>CAYMBB010000066.1:0-8212 GCA_964388515.1 uncultured Anaerolineaceae bacterium | reverse complement strand
CGGCAGACCCTCCCGGGCCGGCAAACCCGCCCCGGCCGGCAGATCCCCCCGGGCCAGCAGACCCGCCCGGGCCGGCGGGCGTCAGCCGGGCGATCTACCTGGCGCCCTGGCGGATCGACCTCACCGTCCGTCCCGGCGCCGGACGCCTGCTCGCACAGGTGAGGCTCTCGCGGGCGGCGCTGGCGCGCGCGATCCGGGACGCGCTCGAGGCGGCCGGGGCGCCCCGGCCGGCTTCGGTCGCGCTCATCCTGGGCGACGACGCCGAACTGGCGGAGCTCAATGCCACCCACCTGGGGAAGAGCGGGCCGACCGACGTCCTCTCGTTCCCGCTCCTGCCGCCCGAGGCGTACCCGCCCCACGAGGTCGCGCCCGGGCGTGGGCGACGAGGCCGGGCGGGCGCGGCCGCCCGGGCGGGTGGTGACGCTCGGGCGAGTGCTGCGGCCCCGGCGCCCCCGGCGTTCGCGCTGCCGCCCGGGGCGCGGCTCCACCTCGGCGACATCGTCGTCTCGGTCGAGCGGGCGATCGAGCAGGCCGAGGCAGGTCGGGGCGGCCAGACCGGCGACGTCCGCTGGGCGCCGGCCGACGAATTGCGCCTGCTCGTCACCCACGGGACGCTCCACCTCTGCGGCCTGGACCACGCCGAACCGGCCGAGGAGGCGGCGATGCGGGCCCTCGAGCGGCGGCTCCTCGGCCGGTAGTTCGGCGGCTCGAGGGCCAAAGACCGTCGACGGCCCAGCCCGTCACTGATCCTCGCCTGACTCCCCACGGACGGCGGCACGATCGGGGAGGCGATGTGGGTGATTGCCGGCCGGGCCGAGGGAGGCCTACGGTGTCAGTCCGACCCGGACGCCTCGCGCCCGCGCCGGAGACGTGGAGCCGCGGTCACGCTCAAGAAACGGTTCGCCGTTGCCGACTTCCCTCGTGAGGTCGGGGTGTCCGTAACGCGCAGCAAGGATCGAGCCATGCCACCCGCCGCAGCCGCTTCCGGCCGGATCCTCGTCGTCGATGACGAGCCTGCGAACGTGCGCCTGCTGGAGCGTCTGCTGCGACGGGCGGGCTACGAGGACGTGCGCGGCACGAACGACCCGCGTGACGTGGTCCGGCTGGTGGACGAGTTCCGGCCCGATGCCATCCTCCTCGATCTCCACATGCCCTACCTCGACGGCTACGAGCTGCTCGGCCAGCTGCGGCAGCTGATCCCGCGCGAGACGTTCCTGCCGATCGTGGTGCTCACCGCTGACGCCACCCAGGCGGCGAAACGACGCGCGCTCGATCTGGGTGCGCGCGATGTTCTCACCAAGCCCTTCGACTCGACCGAGGTGCTCCTTCGGGTGGCGAACCTGCTCGAGACCCGACGACTCTATCAGCGACTTCACGGGCGCCTCGAGGCCGTCATCCAGGGCGCGCCGGTCATCGTCTTCGCGACAGATCGCGACGGGATCTTCACCCTTGTCGAGGGGGCCGGCCTGGCGGCCCTCGGGGCCGAGCCCGGCGGGGCCGTGGGCCGATCGATCCTGGAGCTCGAGAGCGATGTCCCGGATCCGCCGAGCCTGTTCAGGGAGGCGCTCGAAGGTGCCACCGGCGAGATCGTGGCCCGCCTCGGGGGCATCGCTCTGCTCGTGCGCTACGGCCCCCTGGCCGGCCCGAGCGGACGCATCGAGGGCGTGATCGGGGTGGCCACCAACATTACCGAGCGCCAGCAGGCCGAACAGGCGCTGCGCGAGGTGAATGCCCGCCTCGAGGCGATCCTCCATGCGGCGCCACTGCCGATGTTCACCGTCGACGCGGACGGCATCGTGAGCACCTGGAACCCCGCCGCCGAGCGCGTCTTTGGCTGGAGCAAGGAGGAGATCGTCGGCTCCGGAGTGCCGATCATCGGGCCCGTCGATCCCGAGCAGGAACGCCAGCCCGGGCAGTCGGCCGGACGACTGTGGCGGAACGGGACGATCGTCGGGCTCGAGGCAGCCGGCATCCGGCGCGACGGATCGCTCGTCGCCCTGCGCATCTCCACGGCCAGGCTCGGCGACGGCTCGGGGGTGCCGGCCGGCGCGATCGTGATCGCCGGGGACGTGACCGGCGAGAAGCGTTCTGTCATCGAGCGGGCCCGCCTCGCGGCCGCCGTCGAGCAGGCCCCGGAGTCGATCGTCATCACCGATCCGAGCGGGGTCATCGTCTACGTCAACCCCGCCTTCGAGCGGGTGTCCGGGTACAGCTCGGCCGACGTGGTGGGCGAGCCGTCGTCGCTACTCCTCGACCAGGGTGACACCGCCGACGCGATGTCGATGTGGGCCACGCTGAAGAGTGGAGGGGTCTGGTCCGGCGACCTTGTCAACCGGCGCAAGGACGGCACGCCGTACACCGAGGAGGCGGTCGTCTCCCCGATCCGTGACGCGAGTGGCCGGATCGTCGAGTACCTGTCGGTCAGGCGGGACGTCACCCGCGAGCGAGCCCTCGAGGCCGACCTGCAGCGCCAGGTCCGGGAACGTGCCACGGTCCTCGATGCGCTCGGGCGACTGCAGCCCGGCCCGACCGTCGAGGCGACGGCACACTCGGTCGTGACCGAGGTCGCGCGGCTGCCCGGCGTGGCGAGCGCCGCGATCGTGCTGTTCCCGCTCGACGGCGGGGCGAACCTGGTGGCGGTGGCGGGCGAGGCAGGCGATCTCGTGGTGGTCGGCCAGGCGTTCGGGCCGGAGGACGCAAGCTACCTGCGCGGCCGCGCCGGCCAGGGGCCCTGGTCCGAGCGCCTGTCCGCCGAGCGGGAGCCCGTTCCCGGGGTGGGTCGCGTCCGCCCGGGAACCACGGCCAGCGCGGTGTTCGCACCACTCCAGGTCGACGGCGAGGTCGTGGGCTGCCTGGTCGCGCGCCTGTCGCCATCGACCGACTGGGTCGACCCCGGGCGCCTGCTGCCGGCCGCCCTCGAGTTCGCCGCGGTTGCCAGCGCTCTACTCGCCCCCAGCTTGACGCAGGGTCGTGAGCATGCCGGGGCACGCGCCCGGTTGGCGGCGATCATCGCCGACCAGGAGTTCGCGACCGTGTTCCAGCCAATCGTCGATCTCCGGACCCGGGAGGCCGTCGGTTTCGAGGCGCTGACTCGCTTCGCCGACGGGACACCGCCGGACAGGTGGTTCGCCGATGCCGTCGCCACTGGCATGGGACTGGACCTCGAGATGGCCACCCTTCGCGCCTCGGTGGCGGCCGGCCGCATGCTGCCGGCCGGCCGCTGGCTCAGCCTGAACGTCTCGCCCGCGCTGATCCTGGAGCGCCGGTTCATCGGCTGGCTCCTGGCGGCAGCCGAGAGACCGGTCGTGCTCGAGATCACCGAGCATTCCTCGGTGTCCGACTACCGCGCGGTGCGGGACGCGATGTCGTCGTTCGATCTGCCGGTCCAGCTGGCCGTCGACGACGCGGGCGCCGGGTTCTCCAGCCTCCGCCATATCCTCGAGCTTCGGCCGAGCATCGTGAAGCTCGACATCGATCTCGTGCGAGGGATTGCAGCCGATCCGGCTCGCCAGGCGCTCGTTGCCGGCATGCGCCACTTCGCCCGGACAACCGGCGCCCGGCTCGTGGCCGAAGGGGTCGAGACCGAGGCGCAGCTGGTCATCCTGCGCGACCTCGAGGTCGATCTCGGGCAGGGCTACCTGCTCGGCCGGCCCGTCTCGGTCGCCGTCGCGGCGGCGACGGTGCCGGCCGCCGACGCCCCGACCCGGGCGCACCAGCGAGCGGTCCCGTTGCCGATCGCGCTGTCGAGCAGGTCGTCGGCAGTCGCACCCGCGCGCCCCGTCAGCCACTGACCGCCCGCCCCGGCCGGTGGTCACCCGCTCGGCGGTGGCAGGGGGTCCTGTGGCAGGGGGTTCCGGCACTGGGCTGGTACCATCCGCCGAGGGCCCTCCCGGACGGGATCGGGCCCGTTCGGCGTGCCGTCGGAGGGCCTCACCGGTGCCAGGCCGGGCAGGACGGGACGGCCCGCGAACGGGGACGGCCTGTGAGCAGCGGAGGCAAGGTGAAGATCGTCGTTGGCCTCGGCAACCCGGGCGACCAGTACGCGAAGACTCGCCACAACATCGGCTGGATGGTCCTCGATCGTCTCGCCGATCGAGCGGGCTGGGCCGGGCGTGGCCGGACACGTGACGCTGCGGTCGTCGTTCGCGGTCGCTACCACGGGCTGGATCTCGTGCTCGTCAAGCCCCTGACCTACATGAACGAGTCGGGCCTGGCCGTCCGCAAGGTGCTCGCCCGCGAGCACGCCCTGCTCTCGGAGATGCTCGTCGTGGCCGACGACTTCGCGCTCCCGTTCGGCAAGCTCCGCTTTCGCGAGGGCGGCGGGGCCGGTGGCCACAACGGGCTGCGCTCGATCATCGACGAGCTCGGAACCGAGAAGTTCAGCCGCCTCCGGATCGGGATCGGGGAGCCCGACCGGGACGCCGTCGACCACGTCCTGAGCGGCTTCCATCCGGCCGAGCGCGAACGGCTCGACGAGCTGCTTGACGCCGCCGCCGACGCCGTCGAGACGTGGGCCCGCGAGGGGACGAGCCGGGCCGCCAACCAGCACAACCGCTTCGAGCTCCGCCCGGCCGACAGCGAGCGACTTGCGGCCCCCGGCGCGGTCGACGGGCCGCCGGGCCCGGACGGGGTGCGCCGGACCCGGACGGGCTGGCGGAAGGCAAAGCCACCGGATCTCGGGCGATGACCGCGCCTGCGCCCCAGGCCCCCGGCTCGCGCGGCGCGCGGCGCCTGCCGGACCTCGCCGCGCTGCCGCCGCTCCTCCAGGCGACGGGCACGTTCGCCAGCCTCCGCGAGCGGCTCGGCCAGTCGACCGCCCGGCTTCCGGCCGCGGGTCGCCACGTCGGCCTGGTGAACGTGCCGCACGGCGCCAAGACGTTCCTCGCCGCCGCCCTCGCCAGCGGTCCGGCCGGCGAGCGGCTGTGCTGGGTTGCCCGCGACGCCGCGATCCGCGACCGGGTCGCCGAGGAGCTCCAGGCCTGGCTCGGCGATCCGGATGCGGTCGCGGTCCTCGAGCCGCGCACCGCCCTCGCTTTCGAGCGGAGCGAGCTGGTGGCCGACGAGACCGCGGCCCGGGTCGCGGCGCTTGCCGCATGGCGGGCCGGCCGGGCGCGCATCCTCGTCGCCAGCGTCCAGGCCCTCCTCCAGCACACGATCGAGCCGGCCGACCTGCCGGCCGACCCGTCGACGCTGCGGGTCGGCTCCCGGATCACCCCCGATGCGCTCCTGCACGAGCTGCTCCGGCTCGGCTACGTGCCGGTCGTCGAGGTCGCGGGACGCGGCGAGTTCGCCCGCCGGGGCGGGATCGTCGACTGCTTCCCGCCCGGCGCGCGGCTGCCGGTCCGCGTCGAGTTCTTCGGCGACGAGATCGACTCGCTGCGCAGCTTCGATCCGACCGACCAGCGGGCGACCGGGCCGCTCGAGGCGGTCGAGCTCCTCCCGGCGAGCGAATTCCTCGTCCCCTCGAGCGGCCTCGCCACGCTCCGGGCCCGACTCGGGCGGACGGCGGGACGCCTCTCCGAGCGGCTCGCCGGCGACCTGGCACGGTTCGAGGAGGGGGCAGGGGCGTCGGTCACCCCGTCCGGAGCGCCGCGGCCCCCCGCCGTCACGCCGTCGTCGCCGCCCGCCGTGCGGCCCGCTGTTGGCCGTGCCACGGAACCAACCCGTGCGCTTGACGTCGGCGACGCGGCCGAGGTCTGGGCTCCGATTCTCGCCCCGGCGACCGGGCTCGACCACCTGGCGCCGGGGACGCTGCTCGTCCTCGACGAGCCCGGGGACCTGGCCGAGGCGGCCGAGTTCCTCTGGCGCCAGGCCGAGGAACGGGGCAGCGAGCTGGTCGCCTCGGGCGAGCTGCCCGAGGGGTGGCCGCCGGCGTACCTCGGGCGACGCGACTGGTCGGCGCGCCTCCGCGGGGCGCGGACCCTCGAGCTGACCTGGGAGTCGGAGGCACCGGGCGGGCCGGCGTCGGGCGGGCTGGCGCCGGGTGGGATGAGCTCGGGCGACCTCTTCGGCTGGCGCGAGCCTGCCCTCCCGCCCGGCCGTGCCTCCAGGCTGGCCGAGGCAGTCGAGGCCTGGCAGGCGGACGGCGCCCGGATCGTCCTCACCTCCGACCAGGCGGCGCGCCTGGCGGAGATCCTTGGCGAGGCCGGCCACCCGGTCGCGATCGTCTCGCGCCTCGCCGACCCCCCGCCGCCCGGTGCGGTCGCGCTCGTCGAGCGGAGTCTGAACGGCGGGTTCGCCGGCGGGCCGGACGGCCTGGTCGTGGTCACCGACCGCGAGCTGTTCGGCTCTGTCCGGATCCGCCGGCCGAAGGCGCTCCGGCGAGTCGTCCCGCGCGACATCCTCGAGCGCCTCATCCCGGGCGACCTCGTCGTTCACATCGACCACGGGATCGCCCGCTACGAACGGATGGTCCGGCGGAGCAGCGGTGCCGGCGACGAGCGCGACTACCTCGAGCTCTCGTTCGCCGGTGGTGACCGGATCTTCGTCCCGGTCGAGCAGATCGGCCGCGTCTCGCGCTATTCCGGGGGCGAGCACCCGGCCCTCTCGCGGCTCGGCGGCGGCGAGTGGCTGCGCACCAAGGCCAGGGTGAAGCGGGCCGTCAACGATCTCGCCCAGGAGCTGCTCGCGCTGTACGCAGCGCGCCAGGGCGCCGAGGGCCACGCCTTCGCCCCGGACACCCCCTGGCAGCAGGAGCTCGAGGCGTCCTTCCCGTACGAGGAGACGCCCGACCAGCTGCGCGCCGTGGCCGAGGTGAAGCTGGACATGGAATCACCCCGGCCGATGGACCGCCTCGTGGTGGGCGACGTCGGGTACGGCAAGACGGAGGTCGCCCTGCGGGCGGCGTTCAAGGCGATCCAGGACGGCCGCCAGGTCGCGGTTCTCGTCCCGACGACCGTCCTCGCCGCCCAGCATCACGCGACGTTCGCACAACGCTTCGCGGCCTTCCCGATCACCGTCCGGCTCCTCTCCCGGTTCGTGCCGCCGCGCGAGCAGGGGGCGACGATCGCCGGCCTGGCCGACGGGTCGGTCGACCTCGTGATCGGCACCCACCGGCTCCTGTCGCGGGACGTCAGCTTCCGTGACCTCGGCCTGGTGATCGTCGACGAGGAGCAGCGCTTCGGCGTCGCGGCCAAGGAGCGCCTGAAGAAGCTGCGCCGCGAGGTCGACGTCATCACCCTCTCGGCCACCCCGATCCCGCGCACGCTCAACCTCGCCCTGGCCGGGGTCCGCGACCTGTCGGTGATCGAGACCCCGCCGGAGGACCGCCTGCCGATCCAGACCCGGGTCGCCGAGGCCTCGGCGGGCCTCGTCCGCGACGCGATCCTGCGCGAGCTCGACCGCGGCGGCCAGGTCTTCTTCGTCCACAACCGGATCGAGACGATCGAGGCGCAGGCCGAGCAGCTCCGGGCGATGCTACCCGGGGCACGGATCGTGGTCGGGCACGGCCAGATGCCCGAGGGTGTCCTCGAGAAGGTGATGGTCGACTTCGCTGGCGGCGCGGCGGACGTCCTCGTGTGCACGACGATCATCGAGTCGGGGCTCGACATCCCGAACGCGAACACGATCATCATCGACCGCGCCGACACGCTCGGCCTGGCCCAGCTCTACCAGCTTCGCGGGCGAGTTGGGCGCTCGTCGCGGCGTGCCTACGCGTACCTGCTCTACCGGCGTCGGGAACGCCTCTCGGACGTGGCCCGCAAGCGGCTCCAGGCGATCTTCAACGCCTCGGAGCTGGGGGCCGGCTTCCAGATCGCCCTCTCGGACCTCGAGATCCGGGGCGCCGGGAACATCCTCGGCGGCGAGCAGTCGGGCCACATGGCGGCCGTCGGGTTCGACCTCTACTCGCGCCTCCTGGCCGAGGCGGTCGAGGAGCAGAAGGCGCGCCGCGAGCATCGCCCGCCCCGTCTCGAGGCGCCCCAGGCGGTCGTCGACCTGCCGGTCGATGCCCACCTGCCGGACGACTACGTCCCCGACGAGGCCCAGAAGCTCGAGCTCTACCGGCGCCTGGCGCGTGCCCGGAGCGCCGGCGACCTGGCCGCCTTCCGTCAGGAGCTGGCCGACCGGTTCGGCCCACTGCCGGCCCCGGTCGTCCGCCTCGTCGAGGTCGCCGACCTCCGCCTGGCGGCCGAGTCGGCCGGGGTCTCGGCGATCTCGCGGGAGGAGGGCCAGCTCGTCGTCCGCTTCGGCGCCGGGCTGACCCGGGCCACGG
>CAYMBB010000065.1:0-10576 GCA_964388515.1 uncultured Anaerolineaceae bacterium | reverse complement strand
GGTGCTCTCGCTGGAGGTATTGGTGAGGTCATCCTAGCACGACTCTCATACTCCCGGGGGGTATCGAGTCAGGTGGGCAGGTCGCCGGGCCAGGCGACGTCATCGCCCGCCGCCACGCCTCCCTCGTAGAGCGCGCGGTCGGCGGTGATGAGCGTCGCGCTCCGGAGGTGGGCGACGACCAGGTACGCCGCGTCGCAGCCGGTCGTCTCCAGGCCCTGCGCCAGGCGGGCCGCCCGGACGGCAAGATCGACGCTCGTGTCGACCTCGAATCCGAGCGCCTCGACCGCCGTCAGGCTGCGCTCGACGAGGCCGGCGTCGAACCGTCCCTGTCGAGCTGCCCGGACGAGTGTGTGCGCCACCTCGAAGGCAAAGTGGGGTGGGACAGCCACCGTCATCCCGTGGGAGATGATCGCTTCCCGCAGGGCGAGTGCCTGCCGAGCGTGGTCCTCGTCGGCGAGGAGCCACTTGACCGCGACGCTCGCGTCAATGACGACCGAGGCCAAGGATCCGGTCCGCCTTCTCGTCCTGTTCGGCACGCATCTGCCGGAGGTACGCCTGCGCCGTGTCGTTCGGCCCGCCCGGCGGTTTCGACGAAGCCCGGATCTCGTCCATCAGGAGCGCCGCCCGCTCCCGCCGTTCCCGGAGCCGCTCGGGGCTCGTCAGCCAGGCGAGGATCGGGCCGGTGTCTGTCGGCCGCCGCACTTCTTCCCCGACCGCCGTTGTGCCGTACGGACGAGCTGCCTCGCGCGCGGCCTGCTCGCTGATACGGATCCGTCCGCCGAGCCGGTATCCGGCGAGCCGGCCCTGCCGGAGCCAGCGACGGACCGTCCGCTCGCTGACCCCGAGCAAGCGCGCCGTCTCGGCAATGTCCATGTCTGTCATGACAGCATGGTACGAACGTAGTCAAGTGTGGCGGGGCATTCGGGGCTCGTGCCGGTCTCGCCCCGGGGCTCGTGCCGGTCTCGCCCGAGGCTCGTTCCGTCTCGCCCCGGCGCTCGTTCCCGGCCCCGGCTGGTCCTTCGCCCACCCCTCGTCCTGCGCAGCGGGACAAAGGGCGGTTGACGGGCCGGGCCGAGCGACCGAACCGCCGAAGTCGGCCAGTCCGTTCCCGGGAACAGGACGAACGCCGCGAATCGGGCCGGTGGAGCGGCGCGCGAAGCCTGCCGGCCAGCTCTGGGTGGTTTGCGGCCGCGTCACACCGGCCGTTTGTGCTGTGCAACAGAACAGGGTCCAGGCGAGGTCGGTCCGTAGGCCACGGCCTGAACGACGCCAGGCAGCCAGGACCGGCCGGACCAGAGCGCGCTACAGCCCGCGCAGGTGCGGGAAGACCTCGCGACCGAGCAACTCGAGCTTCGAGACGTCGTGGACGTCGCGCAGGCTGAAGATGACGTGCTGGGCGCCGGCGTCGGCGAGCTCGCCGAAGCGCTCGATGACCTGGGCCGGGGCGAGCGCGCCACCGCTCCCGTCGGGCGTCAGGTGGATGCCCTGGAGCGTCGAGCGCTCGATCTCCTCGTACGGTCGCCCGACCGCCTCGCAATGCTCGCGCAGAATCGCGTATTTGCGGGCGATCCGCGGCCCGTCGCCGAAGACGTTCGTCGCGTCGCCGTAGAGCGCCACGAGCCGGAGCGTCTTCTTCTCGCCCCCGCCGCCGATCATGATCGGGATGTGGGGGCGAGACAGCGCCTGGGGCGTGTTCAGCAGGCGGGTCGCCCGGACGTGGCGGCCCTCGAACGGGGCCTCCGTCCCGCGCTCGCCGTGCCACATGTCGTGGGCCATCCGGAGGGTGTCCTCGAGCCACTCGAACCGCTCGGCGAGCGGCGGGAACGGGAAGCCGAGCCCCCGTGACTCCTCCTCGTTCCAGGCCGCCCCGATCCCCAGCCAGGCCCGCCCGCCGGAGAGCACGTCGAGCGTCGTGGCCGCCTTGATCCACAGCCCCGGATGCCGGTAGTGGACACCGCCGACCATCAGCCCCAGCCGGGCCCGCCGGGAATGGGCAGCCAGGAAGCCGAGGGTCGTCCAGCCCTCGAGCATCGGGTCCTCCACCGGGCCGACGCTCCGGATCTGGAAGAAGTGGTCCATCACCCAGATCGAATCGAAGCCGACATCGTCGGCCGTCCGGACGATCCGGGCCAGGGTCGGCCCGATCGCAGCCGGGCCGCCGGGCCAGGTGAACGAGGGGATCTGGAGGCCGAACTTCACGGGGACTCCTGGAGTTGCGGGCCGGAGGTCAGGGAAAGAGGTCGTGCTCGGACGGGATCAGCAGCTCGCCGATCGAGCCCTCGCCCCGCGGCGGGCTCGCGCCGCGGACGAGGGCGACCGGGCGACGAGCGGTCTTGCCGAAGGCGAGCTCGGCCGCCGAGGCGATCTCGTCGGCGACGGCGCGGACGGTCGAGCGCATGATCCGCCCGTCGGCGTCGGCCTGGCCACGCAGGTCCTCGAGCGGGTCGAGCCCGCTGACGCCGATCGCGACGTCGACGATCCCCCAGCGCCAGGGCCGGCCGAACGAGTCGGAGATGATGACCGGGACGTCGACCCCGGTCCGTTCGCGGACCCGGCGGCGGATCGCGGCCGCGGACGCGTCCGGGTCGCGGGGCAGGAGGGTCACGACCTGGCCGCTCGCGGGGCCCACGTTCGAGGCGTCGACGCCGCCGTTGGCGCAGACGAAGCCGTGAGGTGTCTCGGTGATCAGGACGCCGCGCTCCATGCGCACGACCCGCCGCGCCTCGCGCAGGACGACCTCGATCTGGCGCGGGTCGCGGTCCCAGCGCCGGGCGAACTCGATCGCCGCCGGGCGCGGCTCGACCGTGGTCAGGTCCACGACCGCGCCCTCGGCCTTCGAGACCACCTTCTGGGTGACGACGAGGACGTCGTCGACCCGCAGGGGGAGCAGCTCGGGCTGGACGGCGAGGGCGTTGGCGATGAGCCCCGGCAGGTCGTCACCGGGCCGGATCTCGGGCAGGCCCGGGATCGCGATCACCTCGAGCCGGGCGGTCTCGCTCACGGGACCGGCCCGCCGGCGAGCAGGAGGTCCTCGGGCGTGTCGAGGTCGAGCGAGAGCGCGCCGCCCTCGAGCTCGCGGTATGTAGCCCCGACGCCCGTCGCCAGACCGGCGTGCCGACGCCGGCTGCCCGGTCCGAAGGCGAACGGGATCGCCTCGGGCGGGGCGAGCAGGAGCGCATTCGTCCCCTCACCGTGGCGGTCCGGGACGAGGACGACGACCGGTCGGTCAGGCGCCTGGCGGACGGCGGCCCGGCCCGTGTCGAGCACGGCCTCGATCGCAGTCGGGCTGACCCGAGGCAGGTCGGCGGGCAGGGCGAGGACCGCCGTTGCGCCGGTGCCGAGCGCGGCCGCCCGCGCCTCGTCGAGGGCGGCATTCAGGCCGCCGCCCATCTCGCGCAGGGCGTCGGCGCCGAGCGAGCGGGCGAGCTCGAGCAGGGCCTCGTCGGCGCTGACCACGATCGTGCCGGCGAGGCCGGCGGTGGCCACGGCAGCGGCGACCGTGCGCTCGAGCAGGTCGCGCACGAGCGCCTGGCGCTCCTCGGCGTCGAGCCGGCCGCCAAGGCGCGATTTCGCGGTCTCGAGCGAGCGGACGGGCACGAGCGCGACCACGCGGCGCAAGCGGTCCGGGTGGGTCGACCGGGCAAGCTGGGACATGTCCCCATGCTAGACGACCGGCGCCCGTAGGTCCCCGTCGTCCGGGACTCTGGCTCGCCGCTGGCGGCCGACCTCGCCGCTCGCCGCCCGAGCCTGAGCCCGAAGGCCCGCCCCGGCCCTCAGGTCAGGGCCAGGACGTCGCGGGCGAGCCGGGCGCGCGAGGCGTCGTCCGACATGATCGTGTCGGTGATCACGACCCGCATCCCGAGCTCCCTGATCGCGGACGCGAGCCCGGCGTCGACCGTGTCGAGGACGAACGTGTCGGCCAGCCCGGCGTAGAGACGGGCGACCCCGAGGGCGCTCGACTCGTGGCCGAGGGAGGCGAGCATCCGGTCGGCGGGACCCTTGAGCGCCCGCCCGGCGACGATCCCGGAGACGGCGACGACCGGCACGCCGCGGGTCCGGGCCGCGTCGATCGCCTCGCGGATCCCCGGCACGGCGAGGATCGGACCGATCGAGACGATCGGGTTCGAGGGGGCGATGACGATCGCTCCGGCGGCGGCGAGCGCCTCGCGGACCTCGCTCGTGGGCACGGCCGCCGGCGCACCGCAGAAGCGGACCTCGTGGACCGCCGGCGCCTGGTGGCGGTGGACGAAGTACTCCTGGAAGGCGAGCCAGCCGCCCTCGACATCGGGCTCGTCGGTCCGGAGCTCGGTTCGGACCTCGTCGTCGGTCATCGGCAGGATCGTCGCCGCGACCCCGAGCGAGCGCTGCAGGTGGCGGGCGACGTCGGTCGGACGTTCGCCCCGGCGGAGCCGCGCCGTGCGCACGATGTGGGTCGCGACATCCCGATCGCCGAGCCGGAACCAGGTCTCCTCGCCGTACACGGCGAGCTGCTCGACCACCGTCCACGTCTCTCCGGCGAGGCCCCAGCCGCGCTCACGATCATCGAGTCCGGCCAGGGTGTACATGACCGTGTCGTGGTCGGGCCAGATGACGAGGCCGTGGCGCTCGAGATCGTCGGCCGTGTTCACGATCACCGTCAGGTCCGCCCCGAGCGCCGCCTGGAGCCCGTGGGCGAGCTTCGCCCCACCGACGCCGCCGGCCAGCTCGACCACCCGTCGAACAGCCATCGTCAGGCCTGGAGGAGGGCGGCGACGTCGCCGACCGGAGCGGGCCGTTCCCGACCGCCTTGCCCAGGCGGCCGGACGGTTCGCTGGCACGGGAGTCGGCGGGCCGTTCGCCGGCGCAGGCGTGGATCGAGCCGGGCCGAGGTCGTCATATCCGGATCCATGATACGGACTGGCGCGCAGGCCCTTGACGTGGCGGTGGCGCTGGTTGTTAGATGCACTGCGACGTGCCGGCACTCGCCCATTGGTGGGGCCTCCCCGTCATCCGCCTCGGCGACATCGGCTCACGTCAGCCGCGAGGCCCCTGCCTTGGTCCGTGATCTCGCCGAGCCGGATGTCCACTCCAAGCCCACGCAGCTAGCTGGAGACCACGAGTTGCACACCACACGTTCGATGTCCCGCTTCGCGACCCTGGGGGCCGTCGCTGCGATCGTCTTCGCGGCTTGCTCGACGGCTGCCTCGCCGGCTCCGGCCTCGCAGGCGCCCGGCTCTGAGGCGCCAGCCTCGGCAGCTCCTGCCTCCGCCAACCCGATGGACGCGCTCGTGGCCGCCGCCAAGGCCGAAGGCACGCTCACGACGATCGCCCTGCCGCACGACTGGTGCAACTACGGCGAGGCGATCGACACGTTCAAGACCAAGTACGGCCTGGCAGTCAACGAGCTCGATCCGAACGCCGGTTCGGGTGACGAGGTCGAGGCGATCAAGGCCAACAAGGACAACCCGGGGCCACAGGCTCCGGACGTCATCGACGTCGGTCTGTCGTTCGGTCCGCAGGCCAAGGCCGACGGGCTGATCCAGCCCTACAAGGTCGCGACCTGGGACACGATCCCGGCCGACGCGAAGGACGCCGACGGCTACTGGTACGGCGACTACTACGGCGTCCTCGCGTTCGAGGTCAACACCAACATCGTCAAGAACGTCCCGCAGGACTGGGCCGACCTGCTCAAGCCCGAGTACAAGGGCCAGGTCGCGCTCGCCGGCGATCCGCGGTCGTCGAACCAGGCCATCCAGACCGTCTTCGCTGCGGCCCTGGCCAACGGCGGGTCCCTCGACAACGCGCAGCCGGGCCTCGATTTCTTCAAGAAGCTGAACGAGGTCGGCAACTTCGTGCCGGTCATCGCCAAGCCGGGCACGATCGCCTCCGGCGAGACGCCGATCACGATCCGCTGGACCTACAACGCGCTCGCCAACCGCGACGCCTCGGCCGGCAACCCGAACATCGAGGTCGTGGTCCCGAAGTCCGGCCGGTTTGCGGGGGTCTACGTCCAGGCGATCAGCGCCTACGCCCCGCACCCGAACGCGGCCAAGCTGTGGATGGAGTTCCTCTACTCGGACGAGGGCCAGAACATCTGGCTGAAGGGGTACTGCCACCCGATCCGCTACCAGAACCTCGTCGACACGAACGCCGTGCCGGCGGATCAGCTGGCCAAGCTGCCTGACGTCGCGGGGGCGGTCTTCCCGTCGCTCGCCCAGCTCGATGCAGCCAAGAAGCTGATCACCGGGCAGTGGGACGCTGTCGTCGGCGCGGACGTCAAGTAGCCCCCCTCACTCGACGCCGATCGTCGTGGCCCCGGGCCTGACGACCGCGGCACGACGCCGGCCCACCTTCGCGTGGGTCGGCGTCGTGCCGTTCCTCCTCTTCTCGGCGGCCTTCATGTTCCTGCCGATCGCGTTCCTCGTGGTCGGCAGTTTCCAGGACAGCGCCGGTCAGCTGACGGCCCAGAACTACCTCGATCTCACCTCGCAGCAGATCGTCAACGCCTACGCGAACAGCATCGAGATCAGTGCCGTCACCGCCCTCGTCGGCGGGCTGTTCGGCTTCCTGCTGGCCTATGCGGTCATCCTGGGCGGGCTGCCCGGATTCCTGCGCTCGGCGCTGATGACCTTCGCCGGGGTTGCCTCGAACTTCGCCGGAGTCCCGCTCGCGCTCGCGTTCATCTTCACCCTCGGCCAGGCGGGGCTCGTCACCAAGCTGCTCGCCGACACATTCGACTTCCGGCTCTACGGGACCGGGTTCAGCCTGTACACGAAGATCGGGCTCGAGCTCGTCTATCTCTACTTCCAGTTCCCGCTCATGGTCCTGATCATCGCCCCGGCGATCGACGGGCTCCGACGCGAGTGGCGCGAGGCGTCGGAGAACCTCGGTGCCAGCTCCGGCCAGTACTGGCGCCATGTCGCCCTGCCGATCCTGATGCCCTCGCTCCTGGGGACGATCATCCTCCTGTTCGGCAACGCCTTCGGTGCCCAGGCGACGGCGTTCCAGTTGACCGGAGGAACGATCAACCTGGTGACGATCGTCATCGGCGCCCAGATCCGCGGCGATGTCCTCCACAACCCGGGCCTGGGTTACGCGATGGCGATGGGCATGGTGGCCACGATGGGCGTCTCGATCGCGATCTACGTCTGGCTCCAGCGCCGCGCAGAGCGATGGCTGCGATCATGACCGATCGGCCGCCGCTCGGGCCGCTGGGGGTGATGCGCTCCTGGCTGCGGCTGGGTCCGGGCCAGCCCCGGCGCCGACGATCGTTCGGGTCGCTCTGGGCCTGGCTGATCTTCGTGCTCGGGTTCGTCTACTTCTTCCTGCCCTTGCTCGCGACGCTCGAGTTCTCGCTCCGGATGAAGCCGTTCGGCCAGGCGTACGCCAACGTGCTCCGGGACCCGAAGTTCGTCCAGAGCCTCGGTTACTCGTTCCTGATCGGGATCGCCACGATCCTGATCAGCCTGATCGTGATCGTCCCGACCGCCTACTGGGTCCGGCTGAAGGTGCCCCGGCTCCGGCCGCTGGTCGAGTTCGTGACCTTGATGCCGTTCGTCATCCCGCCCGTGATCCTCGTCTTCGGGCTGATCCGGATCTACAGCCGCCAGCCGCTCGTCCTGACCGCGACCGATCTCGGCAGCAGCGTCCTGCTCGTCGCGGCGTACGTCGTGCTCTCGTTCCCGTACATGTACCGCGCTGTCGACACCGGTCTGGCTGCCATGGACGTGCGGACGCTCACCGAGGCGGCCCAGAGTCTCGGCGCCGGCTGGGGCCGGATCCTCTGGCAGATCATCTTCCCGGGTCTGCGGGTTGCGCTCCTGTCAGGGGCGTTCCTGACCCTGGCGATCGTCGTCGGCGAGTTCACGATCGCCACCTTCCTCGCCCGCCCGGCATTCGGGCCGTACCTCTCGCTGCTGGGGCAGAATCGCGCCTTCGAGCCGGCCGCGGTCGCGCTCATCAGCTTCGGCCTGACGTGGGCCGCCATGGGCACGATCGCGCTGTTCGGCCGCGGCACGCGCGGCCGCATCCAGGTTACCGGCGCGCGCTAGGGAGCAAGCAGTAGATGGCCTTTCTCGAACTGACCGGCATCCGCAAGCACTTCGACGGCGTCGTGGCGGTCGAGGACTTCAATCTTGCCGCCGAGCGTGGCGAGTTCGTCTCGTTCCTCGGGCCGTCCGGCTGCGGCAAGACGACCACCCTGCGCATGATCGCCGGCTTCGAGCAGCCGACCGCCGGCCGGATCGTCGTCGACGGGACCGACATCACCGAGCGCGCTCCGAACCAGCGCAACGTCGGGATGGTCTTCCAGGCCTACGCCCTCTTTCCCAACATGACCGTCGCCGACAACATCGGCTTCGGGCTCAAGGTCCGCAAGCGGCCGAAGGCCGAGATCCAGCGCCGGGTGGGCGAGCTCCTCGAGCTCATCCACCTGCCCGGGCGCGGCGATCGGTACCCGTATCAGCTCTCGGGTGGCCAGCAGCAACGCGTCGCCCTTGCCCGCGCCCTGGCCATCGAGCCCCAGGTCCTGCTCCTCGACGAGCCCCTCTCGGCTCTCGACGCGAAGATCCGCGTTGCGCTTCGCCAGCAGATCCGCGCCATCCAGCGTCAGCTCGGGATCACGACCGTCTATGTCACCCACGACCAGGAGGAGGCGCTCTCGCTCTCCGACCGGGTCGTGGTCATGAACGAGGGTCGGATCGAGCAGATCGGAAGCCCGTCCGAGATCTACAACTTCCCGTCGACCGCCTTCGTCGCCTCGTTCGTGGGTACCCTGAACGTGCTCAGCTCGCAGGTCATCGACCCGCTGGCCGGCCGGATCCGGATCGAGGGCCAGGAGGTCCGGACCGCTGGACCGATCGCCGGCACCCGGCCCGGGGCAGTCATCTCGGTCGCGCTCCGCCCGGAGAGCATTTCCCTTGGTCCGGGGACCGAGGGCTCGGATCAGCTGCGCGGTCCGCTCGAGGATGTCAGCTTCCTGGGGTCGATCGTCCGGCTCCGGGTTCGCCTTGGCGAGGGCGGGACACTGCTCTCGCTCGACACGTTCAACGCCCCGAACCTCGCCCTGCCGGCGATCGGCGAGGTCGTCACGGTCGCCTTCCCGCCCGACGCCTGCCTGGTGCTCGAATCGCCGGCTCCCGAGACAGTTCCGAACGCCGAGGAGGGATGAGCCGACCTGCTGGCGGGCCCGGCTCGGTTGGCGACCGGCTCGACGAGCTGGATCTGGCGATCTTCGACAAGGACGGGACCCTGATCGACTTCGACGCGATGTGGAGCGGCTGGGTGGTCGACCTGGCCGATCGCCTGGAGTCGGCCGTCGGGGGACCCGTCCGCGACCGGCTCTACGCCGCGATCGGCTTTGATCCCGGCTCCGGCCGCGCCAGACCCGGGGGGCCGCTGGCGGCGATGCCGATGACCCACCTCCGAGCGCTCGCGCTGGGTGTGGTCGGTACCGTCTCCCGCTCGCCGGCCGACGCGGCGCGTGCCGTGGCCCAGGCCTGGGAAGCGCCCGACCCGATCGCCCTCGCGCATCCGCTGGCCGACCTGCCGTTGCTCTTCGGACGCTTGCGGGCCAGGGGACTTCGGATCGCCGTCGCGACCTCGGACGATCGCGCGCCGACGGAGGCGACGCTCGCCGGACTCGGCGTACGGTCGCTCATTGATGCCGTGGTCTGCGCCGACGACGGTCTGCCGGTCAAGCCGGCCCCCGCGATGGTGCTCCACCTGTGTCGGACGCTCGGTGTCGATCCGGCCCGCAGTGTGATGATCGGCGACGCCGAGGCCGACCTCGCCATGGGCCGAGCGGCCGGCGTGGGGCTGCGGATCGGCGTGCTCTCCGGTGTCGGGACGCGTCAGGATCTGGAGCCGCTCGCCGACGCGATCATCCCTTCGATCGCCGATCTACTCGACGGCTGATCCTGCCCTGGCAAGGCCGCGACAGGACCGGCTCAGCGGTGGAGCCGGGGCAGGACCTCGCGCCCGAAGACCTCGATCCAGCGCTCCTGGTTGCGCCCCACGTTGTGGAGATAGATTTGGTCGAAGCCGAGGTCGAGGAAGCGCTGGATTTGCTGGCGATGCGCCTCCGGGTCGGACGAGATGAGCATCCGGCCCTGGAAGTCCTCGGGGCGGACGAGCCGGGCCATCTGCTCGAAGTCGAACGGGCTCCGGATGTCCTGCTTGGGGAACTTCATGCCACCGTTCGGCCACTCGACGATCGCGTTCCGCAGCGCCTCCTCGTCGGTCTCGGCCCACGAGAGGTGGAGCTGGAGGATGCGGGGCATCGTCGAGGGGTCTTTGCCGGCCTCGCGGGCGCCCTCCTCGAACTTGGCGAAGATGCCGTCGATCTTCTCCTCGGGGGCGCCGACGGTGATGATCCCGTCGCACAGGGCGCCGGTCTTCCTGGCCGTGACCGGGCCCGCGGTGGCGACGTAGATCGGCGGGGTCTGCGCCGGCAGGGTCCAGAGGCGCGTCGTCTCGAGCTTGAAGTACCTGCCCTCGTGCTTGACATCGCGGCCGCTGAAGAGCTTGCGGATGATCTCGATCGCCTCGAACATCCGGGCGATCCGCTCCGGCGTCTCGGGCCAGTAGCCGGCGACGA
>CAYMBB010000064.1:2661-10578 GCA_964388515.1 uncultured Anaerolineaceae bacterium | reverse complement strand
GGGGTCGGGGTCGGCGTCGGGGTGGGCGTGGGTGTCGGTGTCGGCGTCGGCGGCGGGGTCGGCTCCGGGCACTCGATCGCCTTGAAGAGATCGGAGGCGAAGGAGCTGAAGTCGGCCGGGAAGTACGACCCGGCGCCGAGCTGCGTCATGACCGTCTGGGCCCAGAGCGCGTCGCCAGCGTCCGAGAACGGCAGGTTCGTATCGCCCGGGTCGCCGGGGCTACTCAGATAAACGGCCTTCACGATCCAGCCGGCGCTCCGGGCGCTGTCGGCGGCCGAGATCGCCGCGTTCGCGGCCTGGAGCCACACGGAGGGCTGTGTCAGGTTGCCGCCGGGCGGCACGTTCGGCGAGCCGTCGGTGATGACGAACATGATGTTCGGCACGCCGGCACGATCACCGCTCGTGTTGCTCATGGCGGTCGTGATCCCGGCGGCCGTCGGGGTGGTCCCCGACGGGCCGCTGAGGGCGGCGACGGCGCTGAGGAACGTCGAGCTGGCGACGAAGCCGCTCGTGACGGTGCTCGCGCTCGTGTCGTTGAAGCGGGTCCCGGCGTAGAGGCCGCTGCCACCGGCACCCTGGAAGGCGTTGACGAAGTTCGTGATCCCGGTCTTGAGGTCGGGCAGGTTGGCCGGCCGGCTCCCCTGCTGTCCGATCGACCCGGACATGTCGACGACGAAGGCGAAGTCGGCCGCCTGGCAGACCTCACTCGTCAGATCGGAGTTGGCGACCTGGTGGCCGTCGATGGTCCGGAACGTGACCTTGACCCGAACCTGGTCGACCGAGACGGTCCGGCTGCTGGATGCGTTCGCCCGCAGTTCCAGTCGGAAGTTCGCGTCGGTCAGCTCGGTTGGATCCCAGGTGTGGCCCCAGGTGTTGCCTGCTCCGCCCAGCGTGTACGTCTGCTCGCTGGTCGTGAGGTTTGAGGTGGAGAGGCGAGACGTCCAGTTCGACCCGCCGTTCCACGACAGGCGAACCTGGACCTGTCTGTTGCCGCTCCCGCCCGACGAACGGAGCGCGTCGACCTCGACGGTGATCCCGTCGATGATCGAGCCGGCCGGGACCGAGAAGCCAAAGTCGCCGTAGCTCTGGTCGGCGTTGTCCGAGGTCGCCGTCGCGTAGACGTCGTCGCTGGCAAAGGCGTTCGAGGGGTTCGTCCACTCGTTGTTCGGCGAGCCCGTCGTCGTCGGCGGCTGCCAGCTCGTGTCGGCGGCGAGCACGAGACCGGCCGTGATGCTCGACGCAACGAGGGCCAACGCAACCAGGCCAACAACGGCGCGCGCGTTCGCCGTGGTTGGCCGCCGAAGTCTCTCTCGACGGGGATGGATGAAACCGGTGATCATCGATAGGACTCCCTGTTGGGTGAACGAGAACGGTCGGTCCTCGGGGCCCCCAGGCCACCCGACCTGACCCATCGGTACTGGGGCCTGCTGGCCCATTCGTCCGGGGTCGATCTCACGGTAGCCATCGACGGCGAGCTAGGCCATTACAGCCGCCCTTACCGAAGCTGTTCTCCGGTGCGTCGGCGCGACAGGCCGTCGTGCGACCTGTGCCGGCACTGCGCTCGGCGGCGGGAGCCCGCGCGTACCACAGCCACTCGAGTTGCCGTGTTCGACGAGCCGAAACCGTCTCTGCCCCCAGCCGTTCGGGCCGCCGGGGCTGGGCCGTCCTCAGGGGACGAGCAGGTGGACGGGGTTCCCGCGGATCTCGACCTGCCAGGTGGTCACGTCAAACGAGTTCGATGACGAGCTGCCGCCCATGCTGTAGCTGACCTTCCACCAGCCGGCACCGGGCTCACCCGGCGGCGTCGGCGCACTGTATGTCGCCGGGATCGGCACGTTGATCGTCACCCAGCAGCCGTTGAAGCGACTCGTGCCACCGGTGTTGGTGATCAGGGAGCTGCCCGACCCGGACAGGCCGTTGCAGTTCGAGGCGTTGGCGTTGGTCGTTCCTCGCTGAGCGCTCCAGTTGAGCGTGACGGGGCTGTAGCCGCCGGAGGTCGGCTGGAGGATCTGAAGCGTCGCCGAGAGACTGCCGGTGTCACCGGGGTCCCAGAGCTTGATGACCATCGTCTTGCCGGCGTGCACTGCATCGATCTGGGCGAAGTAGAAGATCGAGGTGCCGCCGCCGTTCAGTGGACTGAACGCTTCCATGGCCCCGATCCCGTAGACGCGCGGGGTTCCACCGGTTGCCTTCGACCAGATCGCAAAGCTGTTGTGCCCGTTGGCGCCATTCTGGTCGTTTGGGTTGGCAAGATCGGTGGAGGTCGTTCGGATGCGGTAGCTACGACCCCCCTGGAGACCGGTTGCCATTCTCCACCAGCGGTTGTGCCAGTAGCGCCCGTCGCTCTGATTCGAGGTGGCCCCTTGGGCGCAGCTCGTGATCCCGGAGGGGCCACCAAGCGAGGTGTCCGAGGCCTGAATGCGCCGGAACAGGTTGCCCGACGAGGCGACCAGGGTGTCGTCGGCCAGGTTGTAGGGAGTGTTGTTCGTGTCGTAGAGGTCGTAGAACGCGCTCGTGGCGGCGCCGGCGCCGCTGCTGAACCAGCGGTCGCCCGTGCCATACTGGCCGGAGTTGCTCGTTGCGCAGAAGACGGGGTCGAAGATCCAGACTTCGCCGTTCGAGCTGCCCGGCGGCATCTCCACCGCGTAGTTGTAGTAGTTGGCCGGGTCGTAGCCCGGATTGAGGGCCGAGCCCGCCGTGTTGTATTTGGCGAGGTAGGCATCGCCGTTTACGTTCTCGGCTCCCTGGCTGATCATCGTGCCCCAGAAGCCGCGGCCGGTGAGCGGGCTGCCGTACGGGTCGGTCACGGCGATCGGGGAGCCGCTCGGTCGGCGCAACGGCCCAAAGACCCCGTAGTAGTTTTCCGGACTACCCATCGGAACCGGCAGGACGTACTCTGCTCGCGCACTCCGGCTGGCCGGAATCGAACTGATCCCCACGACTCGCAGGAAGAACGTCCCCACCGGCCCGGCAAGGCTGACCTTCATCCGGCGCGGGTTGAGCGGATCGGGCGTCGCCGTCACCGTCAGCCCGCCGAGGCCGTCCGTGAATCCGTTCTTGGTCGCCTCGGCCTTCGCGGCACTCACCGCCCCCGGGACGTCGCCCGGGAGGTAGACCACACCGGCCAACGCCGCGGCATCGGCCGCGCGCTGCATCCGGAGACCGTTCAACCAGTACCACGAGACGTCGAGGACGACGGCGCACAGCAGAACGAAGAGCAGGAGCCCTCCGGCGAAGACGACGATGACCTGTCCCCGGTCGGCTGACTCGGGGTGCCGTTTCGGGTGGCGCATAGCCCGGAACAGACGGCGAGCGGGCACGGTCAAGACCTCAGGTGGTGGGGTTGAGGGCCATGACGGTCCGGTCGCTGATCGTCAGGCTGGGACCCAGGCCGCCGCCAAAGAACCCGGCGACCGAGCCGAGCGGCGTGATGAACTGATACGTGTAGCGAACGCTGACCCCGAGCGAGTCCGGCGGCAGAGCGTTGGATCGCGAGCAGGTCGGCCAGCCGGTCGTGGTTGGCTTGAAGTCGAGCGCCTTGCCGTCGACGACCGGGCCCGCGCCGGCGGCGTACGTCCAGACGTTGACCTTGCCGCTCACCTCACCTCCGCTTGCTGTCGCTTGGAAGATGCGGATCTCGGCGATCCGGCTCAAGACGATCGGTGAGCCGGGCGAGGTCAGGACGCGCTCGACGGCGGCGATGATCAGCGGGTCGACCGTGGCGGCATTGGGCGACTGGCCGCTCCCGCAGCCAAGCGGACCCCCGCCGTTGGCCAGGGCAGCGCCGGTGCGCGCCCCCTCCCGGCTGGCGTAGCTGAGAACCAGCGTGTGGTCGAAGGCGAGCCCGAACTCGAGGAGTCCCAGCAGGAGGAACGTGAAGAACGGCACCAGCACGGCGAACTCGACCAGCCCCTGGCCACGCGCGGCTCGCTGGGCGTCAGGTCGTTGCCGCGGGCCGGTCGCGGGCGCTGTCGGTCGACGCAGGAGACGCTTCACAGCACCGGCTCCATGCGCATCGCGTTCGACCGCTCGACGGTGATGTCTGGTCCGCCGAGTGTCAACTGGATCAGCCAGGCGAAGCTGAACGGCGCGACCCAGCGGTAGCGATACGAGACCTTGACGCCAACGACGTCAAGCCCGGGATGAGACGCGCCGCAGCCGGCCAGGACGTTGCAGCGCGATGCCTCCGGGTAACCGTTCTGGATCTGGCGCAAGGGAACGGTGATCGTGCTGTTGTCCGGGTACGTGCACGTCGTCGATCCGGAGGGGTCGTAGATCGTTGGGCTGCTGCCTGCCTTGGGCTGTCCGGACTGGTCCGCCCAGTAGATCGTCACGGTCTGAACGCGGTTCGGATCGGCCGGCGCCCCGACGTCCTGCAACACCTGCTGGAGGATCACGCAGTCGCCGCCCGGGCTGTTGCCCGACTCGGCAGCGAGCAGAGCCGCGTTGCGACTGGCGTTGTCGAGCGCCAGGACGACGTTGAACAGGAAGGCGAACTCGATCACGCCGAAGGTCAGGAAGATGAACAGCGGAAAGACGAGGGCAAACTCGGTCAGAGTCTGGCCGCGGGCACGGTAACCGCCGACGTGCAGTTCCCAGCCCCCGTGGCGGCCCGAACGGCGAAACACGTGTGGTACGTTCCCCGGTAGCGATGATTGGCAATCGAGCCTAGCGGTGCAGGCCTAACATCAGCCATTACAGCTCGCGCCGGACGAGCCCCGGACGGCAGGAAGTGGTGCCGATGCGCGCCGCCAGGCCCGCTCAGCCTTCCCGGGTCGACTCGCCAGGTTCGGCAGATGGTGTCGGGCGGGCACCCAGAGGCGGCTCGTCGCTCTCCCCGGCCGGCAAGCTGAGGACGAAGCCAGCGCCGCGCTCCTGCTCCCGGTAGCGAACGTCACCACCCATCAGGCGGGCCAGACTGCGGGCGATGTTCAATCCCAGCCCCATGCCGTCGCGCCCGCCGGCCGTGCTGCCCCGCACGAAACGCCGGAAGATGAGCTCCTGTTCTGCCTTTGGCACGCCGGGCCCTTCGTCACCGACGGTGACCTCCAGGACTGTCGATCCTCCAGGCCAGCGGGCCATCGCCAGAACCGGGGAGCGAGGCCCGACCGTTGCCCGTCGCCTTCTCCCCAGGCGCCGGTGGGCGGGCTCGATCGTCACCCGGATCTCGCCCTCGGGCGCATAACGCGTCGCATTGTCGAGCAGGACCCAGAGGATCTGTTCGGTGGCCGCCCCATCCGCCAAGGCGAGCATCCCTGCCGTGCGATCGTCGAGCCGAAGGGCGCGCTCCACGCCGAGCTCGCGCCAGACCCGCCCCACGAGCGGACCAAGCGAAAACGCGTCGCCCTCCAGGCGCACCGTGCCCGCCTCGAGCCGGCTGAGGATCAGGACCTGTTCGACGAGCCGCCGTAGCCGGGCAGCCTCGGCGCGGATCGCCACGGCACGGACATAGGCGAAGGCGTCTCCCTCGGCCGACTCGACCAGATCCTCGGCGGCGAGCGTGATCGTCGTCAGCGGAGTGTGCAGGTGATGGCTGATGCTGCGCAGGAACGCGCGCTGAAGCTGATTGACCCGGTCAAGCCGGGCAGCGCGGCCTGCCGCCTCGCCATATCGCTCGGCATCGCGCAGGACGGTGCCGACGAGGAGCGCCATGACCCGAAACACGGCTTCATCACCGTCACTCCAATCCCGGTCGGCGCTCGTGAGACCAACGAGGCGCCACCGGACGGGCGCCTCGAGCGAGGCGATCGCCTCGACGCGGCGCCAACGGTTGCCAGCATCGTCGGCTGATGCGGGATCGCCTGGCGCCGCGCCCAGTACCTCACCGGTCGCATCGACGATGGCGCAGCTTGTCAGCCCGAAGATCTGGCGGGCTTCGGCGGCGGCCAGCGTTGCTGTCTGCGCAACGGGTAGATCGGTCGGCAGGCCGACCGCCGCCTCGAGGCAGCGGCGCAACATCTCCTCGCGCCGATCGAGCGCCGCCACGAGGCGCTGGAGGCCCGCCTCCAGGCGGTCGGCCACGTCTCCTCGGCCAGGGGGCAGCGGTGGGGGGATGCGCCCATCGGCGAGGGCGACCAAGCCCTCGTGGGTCGCGCCCAGGCGCTGCCGGAGCACCCTCGCCAGCCAGATCGACAAGGCCGCCGCAAGCAAAGCGGTGACCGCGGCAAGCGCCGCGGTGAGAGCGGGCAATTGACCGCCGGCGACCTGTAGCGCCGAGCGGTCAGTCGAGATGAGGAGCCGACCGGACAGTCCGGACCCACTCCCAGCATCGAGGGACAGCCAGGCACTGATCCAACGATTAGCCGTGGCGGCGCCTTCGCCAGGCGCCGTCAGTTGGGCCGTGGCCTGCGGGTCGGTTGCCACGGCGATCCGGCCGCGGTCGTCGATCACCGCCACGTCGAAACCAGTCAGGCGCCGGATTTCAAATGCAAAGCGGGCATCCAGACGGCGGGCGAACAGGAGACGACCGATCGGGCTGCCATCCGTTGAGCGGTGGATGGTGGCAGTCGCCAGCCCGTAGACCCCGTCGCTCAGGGTCGCCAGGCTGTCGAGCTCATCGGCGCTGGACTCGGCGGCGCCCTGACGCACGAGATCAGCCTGCAGCGGGGCGGCTCCGCTGGTTACCGTTCGCCCCGCTGCCGCCAGGAGCCCACCGTCGAGGGAGCCACCCTGGACAAGGAAATCGAGGATGTCTCGTCGCGCGAGGTCGAGGTCACCCTGCTCGACGAGGCGCCCCAGGGTTGGCCAACCGGCATAGCTGGCCGCGAGCGAGCGCAGTTCGCCCTGCTGGCGTGCCAGGACGGTCGAAGCCGCATCGGCGGCCCGCGCCACCCTGGCGTCCGCATCGCCGGCCAGGGCCAACCCCAGGCGGAGGTAGGTCAGCCCGCCAAGGAGCACCGTCGGCACGATGGCGGCCACCAACAGGGCGGCCACCAGCAGGCGGTGGTAGGGAACGGTCACCCGCCCCAGGGGAGGCTGGGCGGACTGGCTCACCCGGAGTCGGCCACCTTGGCCGTCGGATCGCCCAGGCGGTACCCACCGGCTCGGTCGGTGTGCAGGTAGCGGGGTCGGTCGGGATCCAGCTCGATCTTCTGCCGCAGCCGGCGCATCGTCACCCAGACGTACGCCGGGTCGGCGCCGTCGGAGTTGGCCCAGACCCGAACCAGAAGCTGCGCGGTCGAGACGACATCCCCGAGGTTGGCCGCGAGCGTCGCCAGAACACGGGCCTCGGTCGGCGAGAGGCGAACCGGCTGGCCACCAACGATCGCCAGACGGCGGCGAAGGACGAGCGTCAACTCGGGTCCAAGAACCAGCTCCTGGCTCGGGATCCGGTCCTGCAGCCGCCGCATCACGCGTTCCAGGCGGGCGACGAGCTCAGCATATTGGAACGGCTTTGTCACGTAGTCCTCAGCGTAGCGCTGGATCAGCTCGACCTTGCTCTCCGTCTCGTTGATCGCCGACAGGACCACGATCGGCAGGTCGGCGCGCTTCTTGATCTCGGCCGCGACCTCTTCACCGGAGATGTCGGGCAGGATGAGATCAAGGACGATCAGATCCGGCCAACGCTCGTCGAGAGCGACGATGGCGCTTCGCCCGGTGAGGGCGCCGGTCACCTCGAACCCGTCACGCCGCAGCCGCTCGCCGAGGAAGAGGATCAGGCGTGGGTCGTCATCGACCAGAAGGACACGAACCGGCTGGCTCATGGCTTGGACCCGTTCGCCCGTCCGGGTGCCGAGCTGCCGTCCTGTCCGGGCGGCGTTCCGCCCTTGCCCGGCGGCGTCCCACCCTGTTCGGGTGCCGGCGTCGGTCCGGTGGAGTCGGGACTGCCGGGTGGAACGGGCGATGGACTTGCCTGCCCCGGCGGCGTCCCGCCCTTGCCCGGCGGCGTCCCGCCCTTGCCCGGCGGCGTCCCGCCCT
>CAYMBB010000064.1:0-2561 GCA_964388515.1 uncultured Anaerolineaceae bacterium | reverse complement strand
TGCCCGGCGGCGTCCCGCCCTTGCCCGGCGGCGTCCCGCCCTTGCCCGGCGGCGTAGTGCCTGGATGCAGCCGGCTCGAAGGCTCGGGCGTGCCGGGGAGCGGCGAGCCGCCCTCGAGGCTCCCTCCCTCAGCCGAGGCGCTGGCAGGCGTCGGATCGCCGCGTTCCGCGCCCGGATCAGGCCCCGATTCTCGTCCAGCCAGCTGGACGAGAATCGCCGTCGGCGGGCCATCGCTCGACACTGAAACCATCACGACGACCCCGTCTCTCTGGTAAACGTACCACTGGCCAGCTGAGGCAGCTCGTTGGTAGCCGGCTGCGACGAGCACGGCATCGTAGGCGGCCAGGGCACGGTCGGGAGCCAGGTCGGAACGGTACGCGACGAACGAGCGCTGCTGATCGAGTCCGGGATTGGCGGCACCGATCTCCACCGTCGCGCCGGGTGGCGTAGGAACGGCGGCCAGCGGTCCGCCGGGCGTCGCCGACGGTCCGGCAACGCAAGCGGCCAGCACCACAGCAGCCGTCGCCATCCACCGCCGGCATCGTCGTCGCACGCCACGCTCCTCGTTGGACAAGTGAGGGCCGGACCGTGCGAACCGATCCACTCGAAGACAGCATCGGCCGCGCTCGTGTTCCTGATCCGTGGCCCCCGGTCCGAACTCGACCACTGTGCAGTATAAGCGGCCGGACGACACCTCTCACCTGACTGGAGCGTCGGGCGGCCGTGCCGTTCAGATGCTGGCCGCTGTGCTCGGTCAGGCCGACCAGGGCGCGACCGTCGGCAATACCCAAACCATGCCTGCTCCGTCCTTTCTGGTGCCCAGGCCCCTGGTTCGACGGCGTCACCCATCCTTGGCTCGAGTCGCCTCCGCTGCTCGATCGGACCGTCCCGGACCGGATGGGTCCAGGATCGACGGCCGCCCCGGGGCGTCAAGGGCCGTCGGGTCCGAAATCGCCGTCGCGGCGCCGGCCGCCGAGGTTCGGGCGCCGGTCCGCAGCCCTGGCCCCGAGCGGCTATGCTGGATGGCGATGACGGCCGAGACGACGCCCCCGAGGCCCGAGCAGTCCGCGCCAGCCGGCGCGACGACCGCCAATGCAGGCGCGGGAGACGCTGCTGGCCTGCCCGCCGCCAGCCCCTCGGCAACCAGCGCGCTCACCGCCCGGCCGGCGACGGCCCGGCCCCTGATGCCACGCAACCCGGGCCGCCACGAGCTGGGGATGAAGGCCACCCTCCTCTTCCCCGATCGGGAGATCGTCGAGCGTTACTACGTGCCGCTCATCTACACCGCCTGCCGGACCTGCTACAGCGAGCTCGAGCCCGACGAGATCTTCCGCCGCGCCGTCGCCGGCGAGGTCGCCACCGACAAGCAGCAGAAGCTGATCGCGGGGGTGATCGAGTCCGGCCACGGGAGCACGATCGAGCACATCGTGTTCACGTTCGGGATCAGCGGTGTCAGCCGGACGCTCAGCCATCAGCTCGTCCGCCATCGGGCCGGGGTCGCCTTCGACCAGCAGAGCCAGCGCTACGTGAAGTACAAGGGCGCCTCGACGATGATGCCCGCCAGCATCGCCGAGGCCGACCCGGCCCTCCGCGAGCGGTACGAGGCGCAGGTCGCGGGCGCCCTCGAGCTGTACGGCGAGCTGGTCGAGGCCGGGATCCCCGGCGAGGACGCGCGGTTCGTCTTCCCGAACGCGACCCGCACCAACCTGGTGATGACGACGAACCTGCGCGCCCTGATCCACATGTCCGGGCTCCGCCTGTGCACGATGGCCCAGTGGGAGATCCGCCGGCTCTTCCAGCTGATCCGCCACGAGGTCTTCACTGTCAGCCCGTTCCTGGGCAGCTTCCTCGCCCCGAAGTGCGTGCCGCTCGGCTACTGCGACGAGATGAACAACCGCGACGGCCACTGCCCGATCCGGCCGCACAGGGACGTCGTCCTGGCCGCCTGGTCCGAGAAGGCGCGGGCGGGCCGGCCGAGCGCACCGCGACCGGCGGCCGGGCCCGAGCCTGGGGCCCGCTGAGCGACCAGCGCGCGCCGATGGCCATCCGTCTCCAGTTCGACCGGATCCCGCCCGGCACCGAGATCGGGCCGCACCGCCACGGCGTCGAGACGGTCGTCTACCTCGCCGCCGGCGAGATCGTCTTCGAGCACGGCGAGGCGCTCGCGCGCCGGACGGTCGTCCGGGCCGGCGACGTCCTGTACGAGGCGCCGGCCGAATACCACCTGGTGCGCAACGAGGGTACGGTCGACGCCCTCGCCCTGCTGGCCGCGACGGACCCCGATCCGCGCCGGCCGGGCGAGATCCTCCGCCGCTGGGAGGACGAGGCCGAGCCGGTCCGTCGGCGCGACCGGGCGCGGATCGTCGAGGCGGAGAGGATCCGCCGCCGCCTGCTCGTCGAGCCCGGCGACTTCGGGACGCTCACATTCACCGTCAGCGAGGTGGAGATCGACCCGGGCGGCGCCGACGACTGGCACCGTCATCCGGGCTCCGAGCATGCCCTGGTCGTCTTCGAGGGCCGCGGAATCATCAGCCTGGGGAGCACGACCGAGACGCTCGAGC
>CAYMBB010000063.1:0-10646 GCA_964388515.1 uncultured Anaerolineaceae bacterium | reverse complement strand
GGACAGGGACGAGTAGACCGTTCCGCAGCCGCACCGCGAGCCGCTCGCAGACATCGGCGAAACCGATCGTGCCGGCGGCGAGCGCGGCCCGGAGGCGCGCCAGCTCCACCCCGCCCGAGCCGTCGACACGGTCTGCCCGGGACGTTGAGCCCAGCTCGCTCCCGGCCTCCGAGTCCGGGGCCGCCAGGAGAATCCCCACCTCCTCGAACGCCTCGCGCAGGGCAGCGATGAAGAAGGCCAGGGCCGCCTCGCCCGCGATCGGCTCGCCGAGCCGCCGTTGCGCCTCGTCGGGGGGCAGGTGCGAGCGCCGGACGAGGCGCGGGTCGGTGTCGCCCGGCTCGACCCGTCCGCCGGGAAAGACGTGCACCCCGGGGGCGAAGGCCATCGTCGCCGGACGCCGGGTGAGGAGCACCTCGGCCCCGGCCGGGCCGGGCCGGAGGAGGACGACCGTCGCAGCGTCGCGCGGCTGCGCCGTCATCAGGCCGACAGGAGGAGGGCCCGGAGCGCCTCCGGCTCGTCGACCGGCTGGCGACAGGCGAACTCCCGGCAGACGAACGCCGTCGGGCGGCCGTGGAGCGCGAACCGGCCCTGGAGGAGCGGGACGGCGCTCGTCGCCGGATCCGGCCCGACGGCCAGGACCTGATGGGGACGAAAGCCCGTCCGCGCCGGGCCGAGGAGGCGCCTGGTGGCCGGGTCGGCCGGGTCGCCGACGATCGCCACCTCGACTCCCCCGCTGAGCAGGGCGTCGATCGCCACCAGCCACTGGCCGAAGGCGCCCGGGTGGCGTCCGGCGTCGGCGCCGACGAGGCCGATCGCCCGCTCGGCGGCGGTCCGGTAGCGGCTCTCGCCGGTCAGTGCAACGAGGCGCAGCAAGACCGTGGCGGCCATCGCGTTGCCCGACGGGATGGCGTTGTCCTGGAGGTCACGGGGGCGGGTCACGAGCGGCTCGTGATCGTCGGCCGTGTCGAAGGAGCCACCGTCGGGCGCCGTGAAGTGCTCGAGGACGATCTCCATCAGCTCGCGGGCGGCGACGAACCAGCGCTCGTCGGCCGTCGCCTCGTAGAGGGCGAGCAGGCCCTCGGCGAGGTGTGTGTGGTCCTCGAGGACGCCCTGGCCGGTCAGCCGGCCGTCCTTCCAGGAGCGCCCGAGCCGTCCGTCCGGTCGGCGCAGGCGGGCCAGGAGGACCTCGGCCGAGCGCGCCGCGGCCGCACCCCAGCTCCGGCCACGCCTGGCGAGGGCGGGGTCGGTCGAGCCGGCGAACGCCGCGCTCGCGTCGGCAAAGGCGGCCAGGGCCAGCCCGTTCCAGGCCGCCAGAACCTTGTCGTCCCGGGCGGGCTGCGGCCGGGCGCCCCGGCGCGCGTGCAGGACGGCCCGGGCCCCCGCCAACCGCTCCCGGACCTCGCCGACCGGCAGGGAGAAGCTGGCCGCGAGCTGGTCGTCGGACGCGATCCGGGCCAGGATCGTGCGGCCCTCCCAGTTGCCGCCCTCTCGCACACCGTACGCGACCGCGAACAGGCGGCCGTCGTCCTCGCCCAGGATCTCGAGGACCTCGGCGAGGGTCCACGTGAACGTCGCTCCCTCGACCCCGCCGGTGTCGGCGTCCTGGCTGGCCGCCCAGGCGCCGTCGGGGGTGGTCAGCTCGCGCTCGATGTAGTCGAGCGTGTCGGCGGCGACCTCGAGGTAGCGCTGCGCGCCGGTCAGCAGGTGGGCGTGGAGGTAGACCCGGGCCAGCTGGGCGTTGTCGTAGAGCATCTTCTCGAAATGGGGCACGAGCCAGAGCGCGTCGGTCGAGTAGCGGTGGAAGCCGCCGCCGAGCTGGTCGTGGATCCCCCCGTCAGCCATCCGGTCGAGCGTCCGGCGGGCCATCGCCAGGGCCCGGGCATCGGAAGCGAGCGCCCGGCGCAGGAGGAACTCGATCGTCATCGGCTGGGGGAACTTCGGCGCCCGGCCCCAGCCGCCGTTTTCCGGATCGAATGCCGCCTCGAGGTTGGCCACCGCCTGTTCGAGCAGCGCGGGCTCCGGGCGCGACGAGCCCGCCGGCGGTGCGCTCCGGGACACGAGGGCCTCGACGAGCCGGGAGCCCGAAGACTCGATCTCGGCCCGCTGCTCGCGCCAGGCGCGGGCGATCGCGGTCAGCACCTGGCGGAACGCCGGCAGGCCGTGGCGGGGCGTGTCCGGGAAGTAGGTCCCGCCGTAGAACGGCCGGCCGTCAGGGGTGAGGAAGACGCTCATCGGCCAGCCGCCGGAGCCGGTCATCGCCACGACCGCGGCCATGTACACCTGGTCGAGGTCGGGGCGCTCCTCGCGATCGACCTTGATCGGGACGAAGTTCGCGTTCAGCTCGGCCGCGGTTGCCTCGTCCTCGAACGACTCGCGCTCCATGACGTGGCACCAGTGGCAGGCCGCGTAGCCGATCGAGAGGAAGATCGGCTTGTCCTCGGCCTTCGCCCGGGCGAGCGCCTCCGTCCCCCAGGGGTACCAGTCGACCGGGTTCCCCGCGTGCTGCAGGAGATACGGGCTCGTCTCGGCCGCGAGTCGGTTGGCCATGGTGGGCATGGTAGCGGTGGCCGTCGCCCGGTGCGATCGCGGCAGGTACGCTTGCCGGGTGCAGCACCTGGCCAGCCTCGGCGGCGCACTCCGGACGATGGGCCGCGAATGGCGCGCCTTCGGCGATCGCCGCTACCGGGCGTTCCACGGGATCGGCACGAGCGCCGCCGTCGCCTCGGCGCTCGCCGGCGACGGCCTGACGATCCCGCTCCTCCTCGCCCTTGGCGCCCACCCCGCGCTGGCGACCGTGATCGGCGTCCTGCCCTTCGCCTGCTCGGCCGCCCAGCTGCTCGTCCCGGAGCTCCTGCGGCGCTCGGCCGGCAACCTGCGCCTGGTCACGCTCGCGATCCTGGCCATCGGCGAGACCCGCGGCTTCATCCTGGCCGCGGTCACCCTCCTGGCCTGGGCCCGGGTCGTCCCACCGGCCGTGGCGATCGCGGGGATCGCGCTGGTCATGAGCATCGGGGGCGCGGCGACGACGATCGGGGGCACGAACCTGCTGGGCTGGTACGGCGCGATCCTGCCCGACCCCGAGCGCCGCTTCGTCGCTCCGCGGGTGATGGGCATCACGCTCGGGCTGGGGGCGGTTCTGCTCGTCCCGGTGGCGCTCCTGGTCGAGGCCGGGCTGGCCCTGATCGGCCTGCGGGTGTACGCGATCCTGTTCGCGCTGGCCGGCCTGGCCGGGCTCGCGGAGCTCGCCGCCGTGCGCCGGCTGCCGAATCCCGGACGCGTCCGGGTCGCCGCCCGGGGCGTGAGCGGCGTCCGGTCAGCCGAGCTCGACCGTTTCATCCGGGCGATCACGGTCGCCGCCTTCGGAGCCGGCTTCGGCCCGTACCTTTCGATCTACGCGATCTCCGTCCTCGGCCTGCCGCCCGGCTTCGCGATCCTGCTCGCGGCCCTCGCCTCGGCCGCCTCGCTCGTCAGCTCGACCGTCGTGGGCAGCCTGCTCGCCCGCCGCTCGGCCTCCCGGACGCTGCGCGTCTCGTTCCTCCTGCGCGGCGGCTCGATGATCCTCGGTCTGCTCGCCTTCCCGGCCAACCCGGCGGCCTGGCTCGTGCTCTGCCTGGTGGCCATCCTGGCCGCGGCCGGAGCAGCGGCCGGAACACTGGCCGCGAACGAACGGCTCCTGCGGCTGACCTCCGGCGCCGACCTGATCGGCGCCCAGGGCCGGTTCGTCGCCGGCACCGCCCTCGGCCTGACGACCGGCCAGGTCGCGAACGGCGCCCTGCTCGCCCTGCTCCCGCTCGGTTACCCTGCCTTCGCGATCCTGTTCGCCGTGTCGGGCCTGACGCGGTTCGTGATGGCGGTGCGGGTCGAGGTCTCGGCGAGCTGGTCGTCGAGCACGATGATGCACCGGATCGATGACCTGCGACCACCGAAATCCGGTTGAAGCCGGGCGCCGCTCCCACCGTCGGACGACCACCCGCAGCCTCGAGCACCAGTTCCGGCGGTTCCGGCCACTCGATACCTGATGGCCCACGACCAGCAAGGAGGACCCATGGACTACGGCCTCATCCTTCCCACGATGCCTGCCGGTGCCACGGCCGAGGGGATCGCGGCCGGCGCCGAGACGGCCGAACGGCTCGGCTGGTCGACCGTCTGGACGACCGACCACGTCCTCGTCGAGCGCGCCTCGGCGGACGAGTACGGTCGGATCTTCGAGGCGATCACGACCCTCGCCTGGGTCGCCGGCCGGCATCCCCGCCTGCGGCTCGGGACGAGCGTGATCATCGTCGCCCAGCGCAACGCGGTCGTCCTGGCCAAGGAGCTGGCGACGCTCGACGCCCTGAGCGGCGGACGGCTGATCGCCGGGGTCGGGGTCGGCTGGGACGCGCTCGAGTTCGCGAACCTGGGCATGGCCGACCGGTTCGCCCACCGGGGCGCCTACCTCGAGGAGACGATCGCGCTCTGGCGCCACCTCTGGTCGGGCTCGGACGAGCCGTTCGCGGGGCACTTCCACCAGTTCGCAGACTTCGCCTTCGAGCCGCTCCCGGCCCAGGGCGCGGCGCTGCCGATCGTCATCGGCGGCCGGGCCGAGCCCGCCCTGCGGCGGGCCGGGCGGCTCGGCGACGGCTACCACGCCAGCTCCGCCGGGCCGGACGCGATCGCGGAGCGGGTGCCGGTCATCCGGGCCGCGGCCGAGGCGGCCGGGCGCCCGATGCCCTGGCTCTCGGCCCGGGTGCGGGTCGACCTCGCCGGGGAGCTGACGGAGGGCTACCGGATCGCGGGCCGGCCGGAGGAGATGGCAACCGAGGTCCGCCGGTTCGCCGGCCTCGGCCTCGGGCACCTCGCCTTCAGCTTCGGCGAGACGGCTCCCGAGCGGGTCGTGGCGGCGATGGAGCGCTTCGACCGCGAGGTTCTGGCGGCCCTCCGCTGAGGGCGCACAGGCGGCAGGGCGCGGCCGGGGCGGGGGCAGGTCGCGGCCGGGGCTGGGCGGGGCGCAGCGGGCGGTCGCAGCCCGCCCCCTGGCGGGGCCTAGAATCCGGATCGTGACGCTCGACCCGCTCCACGATCCTGGTCCCGAGGCCGTCCGGCGGCGGGCCGAAGCCGTCGCCGACGCCGCGACCGAGCCGATCCCCGTCCCGCACGGAGGGCTGATCCGGGTCGGCACCGCCTCCTGGACCGACCCGACGATGACCGCGGCCGGGGTCTTCTATCCGCCCGGGGCCGACAGCGCCGAGGAGCGGCTGGCCTACTACGCCAGCCGGTTCCCGGTCGTCGAGGTCGACGCCACGTACTACGCCCTGCCGGCCCGGCGGACGACGAGCCTGTGGGTCGAGCGCACGCCCCCGGACTTCGTGTTCGACGTCAAGGCCCATGCCCTCCTGACCGGCCAGCCGAGCGAGACCCGGCGGCTGCCGAAGGCGCTCCGCGAGGCGCTCCCGCCCGAGGTGGCCGCGAAGCCGCGCCTGTACGCCAAGGACCTCCCGGCCGACCTGCGCCAGGCGGTCTGGGAGGCGTTCCGTGATGCGCTCGAGCCGCTCGCGGCAGCCGGCCAGCTGGGCGCGGTCTTCCTCCAGTACCCGCGCTGGTTCCACGCCTCGCCGGCCAACCGCGACGCGATCGTCGAGGCGGCCGAGCGGCTCTCACCGCTCCGGGTGGCGGTCGAGTTCCGAAACGCGAGCTGGTTCAACGAGAAGCACCTGGAGCGAACGCTCCGCTTCCTGGCCGACCAGGAGATCGCGCTGGTCATGGTCGACGGCCCCCAGGGTTTGCGCAGCAGCGTCCCGCCGATCGTGGCGGTCACCTCGCCCGAGCTGGCGGTCGTCCGGTTCCACGGTCGGCGGGCCGACACCTGGGAGACGCCCGGTGTCCCGACCGTCGAGCGCTTCCGCTACCTCTACGACCGCTCCGAGCTCGAGGCGTGGTTGCCGAGGATCCGCCAGGCAGCGACGGAGGCCCGCGAGACCCACGTCCTGATGAACAACTGCTACGCCAACTACGGCGCGACGAATGCCCTCGAGCTGGCCGCCCTCCTCCTCGAGCCGGAGGGGGAGGCCGGCCCGGCCGGCTGAACGGCCCGGACAGGCTCAGCCACGCCGCCGACCGGGTGGGCCGATGACGGTGCTCAGAGCGCCGGCAGCTCCTGCGTCCCGACCAGAGCACCCGCGAACAGGTCCCCGCGTTCCGCGACCCGGGGCACGATCGATCGGATGGACCATCGGTCGGGCCGCAGGGTCGGGTCGTCGAGCTCGTCCCAGCTGATCGGGGCCGAGACCGGCGCGCCGGCCGCCGGACGAACGGCATACGGTGCGACAAGCGTCCGGCCCGGGGCGTTCTGGGTGTAGTCAAGCCGCGCCCGGCCCTCGCGGGCGGCGACCGGCCACTCCCAGCTGACGAGTTCCGGCACCGTGGAGCCGACGGCGCGCGACAAACGCTCGACCCAGGCGGCCGTTTCGCTGAACGTGTAGCGGGGCACGATCGGGATCCAGATGTGGATGCCGCGCTGGCCGGTCAGCTTCGGAAAGCCGGCCACGCCCAGGTGCTCGAGCGCGGTCCGGAAGAGCCGGGCCAGAACGAGGCAATCCTCCCAGCTCGTCCGTGGGCCCGGGTCGATGTCGACCAGGGCGTGGGTCGGATGAACGAGGTCGGAGAGGCGGGCCGTCCAGGCGTGGATCTCGAAGGCGGCCTGGTTGGCCAGCCACACGAGCGTGGCCAGCTCGTCGGCGACAAGGTGCACGTTCGCCTCCCTGGCGTCCTGACCGGGCTCGAGCCAGCGGTGCAGCCAGGCCGGTGCCGATGTCGGGACGTTGCGCTGCCAGAACCCGGGCCTGGCTGCGCCGCCCGGGAAGCGGTGGAGATTGAGCGGCCGGCCGTCGAGATGCGGCAGCATGACCGGGGCAATGACGGCGAAATACCGAACCAGGTCGCGCTTGGTCAGGGGTGGCTCCCCGCTGTCCGGCCGAGGCGGGAAGAGCACCTTGTCGAGGTTCGTCAACTTCAGCTCGCGACCTTGAACCCGCCACACGCCCCCCCGGCCGAGCCGGTCGAGCGCCGCCAGCTCGGCGTCGCTGAGCGCCCCCGAGCGCACGCCCGGCCCGGCGCCGCCCGCTGCAGCCGACGGTCGGGCCGGCGGTCCCATCGTCGGCCGGCGTCGCGAGGGCGCCCGCGTCGGATGCTCGCGGATGACCGTGGCTGGATCCCCCTCCGGATCGACTCCCTCGAGCGAGGCCTGGCGGACGATGCCGTCGCGCGTCCAGTTTGCGAAGCGGACCCGCACAACGAGCGACGGCTCCACCCAGCGGACACGGTGCACGTCGGCGCCGAGCAGGGGCGGCGGATCGAACGGGGCCACAGGTCGGGCGAGCGCGTCGAGGCGGGCCTGAAGCACACGACGCGTCTGCTCGTCGATTCCGCTCCCGACCCGACCGACGTAACGCAGCACCGCGCCCTCGTACACGCCAAGCAGGAGGGAACCGAGACCGGCGTGACGCCGGTCCCCCGCGAGGTAGCCGCCCACGACGAACTCCTGCTCCGGGCGGGCCTTCAGCTTCAGCCAGTCCATCGATCGCTGGCCCGGCAGGTAGAGGCTGGCGCGGCGCTTGGCGATCACGCCCTCGAGGCCGCGCTCGACGACCGCCTGGTAAAAGGCGACGCCGTCGGCCTCGACATGGCCCGCATAGCGGATGTTCTGACGCTCGCGCAGGACGGACCGCAGCAGCCGCTTGCGATCCTCGAGCGGAACGCGAAGAAGCGATCGACCGTCGAGATGAAGCAGGTCGAAAACCTGGTAGACGAGGCTGACCCGGCCGGCGGAGCGGTCGGGCAGAGCCGGGCGGGCACGCGGGCGACCGCCGAGACGGGCCTGGAGCAGCTCGAAGCTGGGCAGCCCGTCCGGATCGAGGGCGACGACCTCGCCGTCGACGATCGCCTCGCGGGCCGCGATCCAGTCAGGCGGTCCGAGCAGGTCCGGGAAATACGAGCCGGCGTCGTGACCGGTGCGGGTCAGGAGCCGGACCTGGCCGTCGCCGGCAACCGCCTCCACCCGGTAGCCGTCCCACTTGACCTCGAACAGCCAGTCCGGGTCGTCAAACGGTCGATCGGCCAGGGTCGCCAGCATCGGCGGGATGAAGGCGGGCAGCGCTGTCTCGACCGCAGCCGAGAGGTCGATCCCGGCCCCGGCCGGTCCAGCTGGGCGAGACAGACCCTCGATGCGGCCTGCTCGTGCCGCCACGGTGGGCCCGGCGGCGCCGACTCAGGCGCTCCTGCGCCGGCGGGCGAGTCGCCCGTCCGCCGGAGCCGCAGCGGACTCCGGCACGGCTTGGCCTGGCTCGGCCTCCGTCGGCGAGGGCGCCGCCCGCGTCGATCGGGCCGTCGTCCTCGCCCCAGGCCGGGCGTCTGCGACGCTCACCGGACGGGCACGTCCGGCCCGGGCCGCCTCGACGCTCGCGGCGAGAGCCGCCATCAGGTCGATCACGGCGCCGGCCGGAGCCTCGGCCTCGGACGCGACCTGGCGGCCCTCGACCTTTGCCTCGATCACGGCCATCAGCGCCTCGCGATACTCGTCACGGTACTGCGCGGGGTCGAACTCGGCGGTCATGGCGTTGATCAGCTGCTCGGCCATCGCGCGCTCGGCCGGTCGGAACTCCAGCTCAGCGGCCGCCGGCAGGTCGAGCTCGGCCACTGACCGGATCTCGTCCGGCCAATGGAGGGTTGTCAGCACCATCGCCTCGGCGAACGGCTCGAGCGCTGCCAGTACCTCGCGTTCCCTGATCACGACCTTGCCGATCGCGGTCAGGCGTTTCTCGTCGAGAACCGAGCGTAGGAGCGCAAACGCCTTGCGCCCGACCTTCTCGGGCTCGACGTAGTACGCCTGGCGGGCGAAGCGGATCGTGCTCTCGGCCGTGTCCGCGCCGCGTCCGTCGCGCTTGACGAACTGCTCGATCTCGATCGCCCGGACGGTCCTGAGCGGGACCGACTCGAGATCCTCGTCGGTGACGACGACGTACTCGCCGGGTGCCCACTCGAAGCCGCGCACCGTCTCGCCGCGCGGGATGACCTGCTGCTCGACGGGACAGAAGATCTTCATCTGGATCCGGCTCAGGTCGCGGGCGTGGAGCAGGTTGAAGCTGATGCCCTTCGACTCGGTGGCCAGATAGAGCCGTACCGGGATCGTCACCAGACCGAACTGGATTGCCCCGGTCCACATTGCGCGCGCCACGTGCCTAGCCCTCGCTGCGGCCGGCCCTCCCGCACGGAAGGTCCGGGACGATGACGATAGCGCATGCCGCAAGTGGCCGGCCGGTGCGCGCCGGGGCGGTGGGCCGAGTCAGCGGGCGATCCGCAGCTCCGCCTCGGCCTCGGCAACGCGGGCGATGATCCCGTCCCGGAGCCGGTCGAGCCCGGCCGCGACCTCCTTCGAGCTCGTCCCGATCGAGGTGAGCGTGGCCTTCAGGCCGCGGACGAGCTCGAGCTGCTCTCGGATCCCGGTCAGGGCGCCGCTGATCGCGCTCGCGTCCACCTCGACCTCCGCCTCGCGCAGGCTGGCCAGGGCGAGCAGACGGGCGAGCCGGACGGCCGCCTCGAGCGTCGCCGGCTCGGGAGCCTCCGGATCGATCACGCAGTAGACGTCACCGGCCCGGACATCGAACGGGGCGATCCCGCTCGGCGCGTGGGCGGGGGTGAAGACGACGAGCCCGATCGCTGCGCCGCGATTCGTCTTGGCCTCGCGGAGCTCGTCGCGCATCGCCCGGCCCGAGATCGCGCGATCCTTTGCCTCGACCACGAGCCTGAGGTCCGCCCCGTTCGTGAGACCCGGGTTGACCGTGATCACGAAGTCGCCCTTCTTGGAGCGGATGACATCGCCCTGGTCGTCGGCGGTCCGCTCGAGCAGGTCGCCGGACCCGCGGGCCAGCTCGCCGAGCATCGCTCCCAGGAGCTCCTCGAAGTCGGCGCCCTTGGCCGCCGACTTCGCGCGTTCGCTGGCCCGGGCAGTGGCGGCTGCTTCGATCGCGGTCAGGCGTTCGTTCAGGCGCTCGAAGCCGGCGCTGATCTCCTCGCGGAACTGGTGCATCGGCGAACCGAGGCGGGTCGGATCGAGCAGCAGGGCAAGCCTCGACGCGTCGCCGTCGAAGTAGGTGCCCAGGAGCGTGCCGATCCGCCCGATCGCACTGTCCCGCTTGGTCTCGTCGAACAGGTCGTTGACGAACGTGCGCAGCGCGCCGCGGTCACCGAGGAATCTCTCGAGCGTGCGCGGCAGGCGCCCGTCGCCGTCGGCGAAGTTCGCCCGAAGCGTCTGCTCGAGCGTCGTCGCGGCGCGCTCGTTCACCAGCTCGGCCTGGCGGACGAGCTTGTCGAACTCGGCCCGGACGACATCGACGTTGACCGTCACCCCGACGTCCTGGAGCGCGGTCAGCCCGATCCGCAGGGCACGCTCGATGAGCGCCGGGCGCTCCTCGGCGGCGCGGCCGGCGACGAACGAGGCGAGCGCATGATCGGCCACGGCCAGGTGCTCGATGAGGAGACGGTCGCCCTCGACCCGGACCGAGGCGCGGCCGGCGTCGCGGCCGGCGCCGGGCCCCGCGCTCCCGGGCGTGCCGGCGGGCCCGATCGGAGGAAGCTGGATCAGCGCGGCAGGTTCCATGCCCGGAGCATCCGGC
>CAYMBB010000062.1:7057-10750 GCA_964388515.1 uncultured Anaerolineaceae bacterium | reverse complement strand
GCGACGGGAGCAGCGCCTCAGTGACGCGGCGCTGACTGGACTAATTCCATCCCTTGACCAGCTCCACTTTATGTGCCAGACTCACCTGGTGAACGCCTCCCCGGCCGTCGGCACCGGCGGGCCGCACCCGACAGCCGAGGCACGCCTCCGCGCCGCCGGACTGCGGGTCACGGCCCTGCGCCTGGCGATCCTCGGCGCGCTCGACGCGACACGCAGCCATCCGGACGTCACCTGGCTCGTCGAGGAGGCCCGGCATCGGCTCGGAACCGTCTCGACCCAGGCCGTCTACGACGCGCTGGCCAGCCTGACGGCCGCCGGCCTCGTCCGGCGGATCGAGCCGGCCGGCAGCCCGGCCCGCTTCGAAGCGCGGTCCGCGGACAACCACCACCACGTCGTCTGTCGAGGGTGCGGTACGGCCGCCGACGTCGACTGCGTCGTGGGCGCAGCCCCCTGCCTGGAGCCATCCACCAGCGCGGGGTTCGTGATCGACGAGGCGGAGATCACCTTCTGGGGTCTCTGCCCGACCTGCCAGCATGTCACCTGAACAGCGAACGGAGAGCCGAGCCATGACCGACCGACGACCCCCGATCACGACCACCGACGCCGGCATTCCCGCACCGAGCGACGAGTTCTCGCTCTCGGTCGGCCCAAATGGTCCGCTCCTGCTCCAGGACCACTACCTGATCCAGAAGATGGCCCAGTTCAACCGCGAGCGCGTGCCTGAGCGGGTCGTCCACGCCAAGGGCGGCGGCGCCCACGGCTTCTTCGAGGTGACCGAAGACGTCACGCCCTGGACGAAGGCGCACTTCCTCGGTCGGCGCGGGCGGCGGACACGCGTCTTCGTCCGCTTCTCGACCGTCGCCGGCGAGCTCGGCTCGGCCGACACCGTGCGCGACCCGCGCGGCTTCGCGATCAAGTTCTACACCGAGGAGGGCAACTACGACCTCGTCGGCAACAACACGCCGGTCTTCTTCGTCCGCGACCCGAGCAAGTTCCAGGACTTCATCCACTCCCAGAAGCGGATGCCGGACACGAACCGGCGATCGAACAACGCCCAGTGGGACTTCTGGACGCTCTCGCCCGAGTCGGCCCACCAGGTGACGATCCTGATGTCCGACCGCGGCACACCCCGGACGTGGCGCAACATGAACGGGTACGGCAGCCACACGTTCATGTGGATCAACGCGGCCGGCGAGAAGTTCTGGGTCAAGTACCACTTCAAGACCGACCAGGGGATCGCCAACTTCACCGACGCCGAGGCACGGGCGATGACCGCCGAGGACCCCGACTTCCACCTCCGCGACCTGTGGCAGGCGATCGAGCGCGGTGACCACCCCTCCTGGCGGCTCGAGATGCAGATCATGCCCTTCGAGGCGGCGGCCGACTACCGGTTCAACCCGTTCGACCTGACCAAGGTCTGGCCCCACGAGGACTACCCGCCGATCACGGTCGGCCGACTCGTCCTCGATCGAAATCCCGAGAACTACTTCGCCGAGGTCGAGCAGGCCGCGTTCGAACCGGCGAACATGGTCCCCGGGGTCGGGCCGAGCCCGGACAAGATGCTCCTCGGCCGGCTCTTCAGCTACCCGGACACCCACCGCTATCGGATCGGGACGAACTACCAGCAGCTGCCGATCAACGCCCCGCAGGCTGCCGTCCACAGCTACAACAAGGACGGCGCGATGCGCTATCGCCACAACGGGGACCAGCCCGTCTACGCCCCGAACAGCTGCGGCGGCCCGCAGGCCGACCCCGAGCGGTACGGCGACCCGGCCGGCTGGGAGGTCGCCGGCGAGATCGTCCGGAGCGCCTACCGACCGCATCGCGAGGACGATGACTTCATCCAGCCCGGGATGCTCTGGCGCGAGGTGCTCAGCGAGTCCGACCGCGACCACCTGGTGGCCAACGTCGTCGGCCACCTGCGTGACGGGGTCAAGTCCCCGATCCTCGAGCGGGCGATCGAGTACTGGCGCCGGGTCGACCCGGCCCTCGGCGAGCGGGTGGCGACCGGCCTCGGCGAGCGGGTGGCGGCCGGCCTCGGACGGGGAGCCTGACCCGCGGCATTGTCCGCGGCATCGTCCGTGCCTCCCCGCCCTGCCCGGCGGTCGGCGCGGACGAGCCAGGCCGCAAGCTGACCGGCCGGGGACCGGCTACCGGCTACCGGCCCGGCCTGATCGTCTCCGCGACGAGGTCGGGCCCGAGCAGCTCGTGGACGCTCGCGCCGTTCCCGTCGACCTCCTCCTCGACGTTCAGCCCGGTCGGGCGGCCGGCCCGCACCCAGAGCAGGTACAGGCCGGCGGCGATCAGGAGCGACGCTCCGAGCGAGACGATCGGCAATCCTCGGGCCAGGTTCACGGCCAGGGTGAAGGCGACGAGCCCGAGACCGGCGAGGTCGATGATCAGACGCCGCCGCCGACCTTCGGTCGCGTGCAGCCGCGCGATCGCCGCGAGGCCGGCGAGGAAGCTCACGAACACCGCGACCGCGTAGAACAGGACCAGCTCCTGGTCCCGCCCGCCCGCCGCCAGGACCGCCAGGCCGGCCGCCCCGAGGAAGACCGCCACGCCGCGGACCGGGGTGTGGTGCCGGTTCGTGCGCCGGAACGAGGGGCCGAGAACGCCGGCGTGGGCATCGCTTCGGGCGAGCGCCTTGAGCAGGCCCGGTCCGGCCTGGAACGATGAGCTGGCCGCGGCGAGGAGGAGGACGGCGCTCGTCAGCTGGAAGAGCCCGAAGATGAGCGGCGGGCTGGAGGTGCGCGCGATCTCGGCGATCTCGGTCGAGTTCGCGGGCGGGATCCCGACGCCGAGATGGACGGCCGCGACCGACAACCCGAGGGTCACGGTCCCGACGATGCCGAGGGTCAGCCAGAGGGTCCGACGCCCGAACCGGCGACGTCCGTCGTCGTCGAGTTGGCCGAGCTGGGCGATCGCGCTCGAGGGCGCCTCGACCCCGGTCGCGAGCGCCATCGCGACCGGGAAGGCGAGCAGGATCGCGGCGATCCGGGCGGGGTCGAGGGGTTCGCCCGGCCCGGCACCTCCGGCGGCCAGCCGGGGCGCCGCGACCGGCACCGTCAGGGCGAACCAGAGGATGACCGCCACGACCCCGATGAAGGTGAGTGTCATCGTCGCGAAGAGCAACCGTCCGACGTGACCCAGGAGCGTCAGACCGGCCACCCCGACGACGAGCGCCAGCGCGATCTCGACCCTGGCCGGGGCGAGGACGGGCAGGTACGCGATAACGGCCGAGGCTGCGGCGGCGACACTGATCGCGATCGTCAGCACGAAGTCGACGATCAGCGCCCCGAGGGGCAGGAACGCCCAGCCGAAGCCGAACGCCGCCGCGCTTGCCGCCGCTGCTCCCCCGCCGTGGGGAAAGCGCTCGACGATCGACTGGTAGTTCACGACGACGACGGCGATGATCCCGATCACGATCAGGATCGTCGGCAGCAGGAGCGTCAGGTCGCCGCCGAGGGCACGCGTGGCGGCCTCGATCGCGTACGCAACCGACGAAACCGGGTCGGCCATGACCGCGAACGCGAAGCCGATGAACAGGGCGGCGCGGGAACGGACGAGTCGATGGACCACCGGCTCATCGTACGGTAGCCGATCAGCCGGCGAGCAGCCCCCGGGCGATGTTCAGACCGAAGGCGAGGATGATCAGGTTGCCGAGCAGGCTCGCCCCGAGCTGGAGTCCGG
>CAYMBB010000062.1:0-6957 GCA_964388515.1 uncultured Anaerolineaceae bacterium | reverse complement strand
CCGAAGGCGAGGATGATCAGGTTGCCGAGCAGGCTCGCCCCGAGCTGGAGTCCGGCCGGCAGCCGCTGGTGGAACAGGGACCCGCCGAGCGCGAGGAGGCTCTGCCAGGAGAGCGAGGCGAGGAACGCCCCGGCCACGAAGGCCAGCTTCTCGGCCGGACCGCTGCCGATCGCCGGAAGGCCGAGGATCAGCGCGCTGAAGTAGACGACGGTCATCGGGTTGACGATCGTCAGGCCGAGGATCGTCAGGAACGTCCGGCGAGGCGAGGGAGGCAGCTCGCGCAGCGAGCGCTGGCCACGGTACGTGCGTCCGACGAGGACGAGGCCGTGGCCGGCGATCGCAACGAGCACGAGGGCCGAGACGACCCGCACCTCGAAGGCGAGTGGCTCGATCAGCCGGGCGACGACCGTCCCGGCCGCCGCGGCGAGGAGCGCGTACAGCCCGTCCGCCGTCGCGGCCCCGGCGCCCGCGGCCAGGCCGGCTGCCAGGCCGCGACGCAGGGCGATCTCGATGATCAGGACCGCGATCGCCCCGACCGGGATCGCGATCCCGTAGCCGGCCAGGGCCCCGGCCAGGAACGACGAGACGAGCGGCGGCACCGGACCCCGACCCTCGCCCGCGTACCGCGCGTAACCGTGTCGCCGGGGCTAGCCGTGGAGGGCCGCGGACCGGCCGAGGAAGTCGATCCAGAGCTCCGGCCGCTCGAGCCGGAGCGCGAGGTGACGGGCGAACACCGGGCCGCCGAGGACGAGCGTCGGACCAGCGTCGCGCAGGAGTTCGACGAGTCGCCCGTCGGTGACGAGAGGCACCCCCTCGACGGGGGCGAGGGCGACCGAGCCGGGCGCGGGCGCACCCTCGACCCAGGCGACGGTCAGGTCGCCGACCGTAACGCTCGCACAGCAGCGGCTGGCGTAGAAGCCGATCGCCAGCGTTCGCCCGCGGGCGAGCGCGCCGAGCCGACCGCGCAGCTCGGCGCCGAGCCCGATCGTCACGATCGAGCGCGGGATCGGCTCGCCCGGTCGGGCGGCGGGAGCGGGTGACGACAGGGCGGCCATGGCGACACGGTACACCGGATGGTCCGTAACGCTCCGCACAGAGGTCGCGCCGGCCTACCCGGGCAGGGGCACGAACCCCGACAGGATCGTGACCAGCGCCCGGCGGTACGCCTCGCCCTCGAAGTCGAGGAGCGGGTGCGGGTCAAGGAGGTGCTCCTCGGTCCGGCCGTCATGGCGGAGGTAGATCGCCGGGTAGACGGCGCCGGTCCCGTCCGACTCGAGGGCGACCGCGACCGCGTCCGGTCCATCACCGTCGAGGAAGTGGGCCAGCGGCTCGATCCCCTCGTCGACGAGCCCGATCGTCGGGTCGGCGATCACGACCCGGGCCAGGTACGAGCGCTGATGCCAGAGCTCGGGGCCGCGGGTCAGCTCGTCGAGCAGGAACGGGACGAGGTCCGCCGGCCGGAGCTCCGGGCGTGATGGATCGATCCCGAAGTGCAGGCGCGCGACCCAGCGGGCAAGGACGCGGGCGTTGTAGCGCGCCCCCTGGACCGCGCCCGAGTTGGACGGGATGCCGTGCTTCCTCAGGCCGGCCGAACCCTGGCCGATCGTCCCGGCGAAGTAGATCCCCGGCGCCGTCGCGCTCTCCCAGAAGGCGGTCTGGGCCGGCAGGCGGCTCTGGCCGAACGTCGCCACGCCGAGCTCGGGCAGATCGAGCAGCGGGGCCACGAAGCCGGTCGCGGCGATCACCTCGTCGACCTCGAACGTCCGTCCCGGTCCGCCGTCGGACGGCCGCGTCCGGACCAGGTACAGCTCGCCCGCGCGCTCGACCGACTCGATCGAGGCGTCGAGGACGGCCACGCCTCCGCCCAGCGCGTGGTCCTCGTAGGGCTGGACGTAGCGGGCCCGGATCCCGACCAGGGAGTGGGTGTTCACCGACAGCCGGGCCGGGCTCGGCGAGGCGACGATGATCTGGCGCGCCCAGGGCAGCATCCCGGTTGCCAGTTCGAAGCCCGAGTTCTGCTTGCCGATGATGAACACCCGCCGGTCGGCGTACGTCTCGACCGGTCGGGTGTCGGCATAGTGCGGAACGATCTCCATCCCCGGCGTCGCCGGGCGCCAGGGCTCGGCGACACCGACGGCCAAGATCGCGACCCGGCAGCGGTAGGTGCCGTCGGTCGTCTCGAGCACGAACCGGTCCGGCTCGCCCTGCGGACCGGCCTCCCGCCCGGTCCCGGTCCAGCGACAGTCGTAGCGTGCCCGGATCCCCGTCCGCCCGGCAAACGCGGCCAGGCCCGCCTCCATCTCGGGGCGCGACGGGAAGTAGGAGCTGCCGTCCATGAACTCGGGCACGATCGCGCGGTGCTCGTCCTCGTCGGCGATCAGGCTGTTCCAGTCGTAGCGCTCGTAGGCCCGCGTGCGACGGACCGCGGGGGCGTACGGCTTCGTCCACGACAGGAGCCGCTGGAAGAACGGCCAGCGGCGGAACATCCCGCCCGGACCCGGGTCGGCCGAGATCAGCGCGTGCTCGACCCCGAGCCGGCGGAGCGAGTAGCTGACCTGCAGTCCGCCTGGTCCGGTGCCGACGACGACGACCGGGTACTCGCCGGGCGGGAACGGCCGGCTCGTCGGCTCGGTCATCGCCGGTCAGCTCCGCCAGCGGTTCGCGTCGCGCAACCGGCGTGCCTGGGCCTGGAGCATCCGGAACATCACCCGCGGGTGGTCGACCAGGAAGCCCTCGACCTGCGGTCCGGCAAGCACGAGGCAGCGCGTCGGGCGGAGCGCCACGACGTCGGCCACGGGTGGGCCGCCGAGCAGGATCGACACCTCCCCGAAGAAGTCGCCCCGGGCCAGGGTCGCCCGCTGCTGCCCATCGACGACGACCGCGCATTCGCCATCGAGGATGACGTAGAAGCCGGAGCCGCTCAGCCCCTGGCGGAGGATTCGCTCGCCCTCCGGGAACCAGGCCTCTTCGAGCCGGTGCGCAACGGCCTGGAGCTGCGGGGCGCTCAGGTCCCCGAAGAGCGTGAACCCAGCGAGCATGTCGGCGATCTCGCCGCGAGTGGCCATGGGACGCCTCTGCTTCTTCGCGGCGCCACCCGCCGGCCATGATCCCGTGGCCCGGTCGGAGGGTGAGGCGCATGCTGGATCGGTATCCTGCGCTGTATACACCGAACAGCCCGCCGCCGACAATAGCGAGGTTCATCGCCTCGACCGGTTCGGCGGGGCGAGCTGCCGACCCGGTCAGCCGGGCCCGACGAAGCACCCACGGAGGCGACGGCACGATGGCCCTCAGCCGCGACCAGAAGGTCGAGCTCCTGCAGACGGTGGACCTGTTCACGGGACTCGACCCCGACGCCCTCGGTCGGGTCGCCGAGGCGGCCCACGAGGTGAGCTATCCGGCCGGACGCTGGATCGTCCGCCAGGGCGAGGTCGGCACCGGCTTCTTCCTGCTCCTGGCCGGCCGGGCCCGGGTCGTGCGCGACGACGAGCAGCTCGCCGAGCTCGGGCCGGGCGACTTCTTCGGCGAGCTGTCGCTCCTCGACCAGCAGCCGCGGATCGCGAACGTCGTTACGACCGAGACCACCGAGTGCCTGGCGATCGCCTCCTGGGACTTCGATGCCCTGCTCGAATCCCAGCCCGCGCTCACGCTCGCCCTCCTGCGCGGCGTCGCTCGCCGCCTGCGCTCGGCGGACGTCCACCACCGGCCTTGATCGATCGGCGAGGACCGGCGGCGGGCCGACGGGCGGCGGTGGGAGGTCGACGGGCGCCAGCGCCAGACCGACGGGCGGCGGCGGCGGGCCGGCCCCAACCCCGCGCCAACCGGCCGGCGCCCGCGGGCCGGCCCCAAGCCCGCGCCAACCGGCCGGCGCCGGCGGTGGCCTGACGCCCGGCGTGGAGCGAGTCCGCCGCTACCTCCGGACGTTCACCGGCTTCGAGCCGGAAGCGCGCTTCTTCCTCGTCACCGCCCTCCTGGCCGGCGGGGCGATCAGCATCTACTGGATCGACTTCAACCTCTACCTCGCCGCGCTCGGCATGTCCCCCTCGACGATCGGGCTGGTCGCCACGGTCGGCTCGCTCTCGTCGGCCCTGATCGCCTTCCCCGCCAGCTGGCTCTCCGACCGGATCGGCCGGCGCTGGGTCCTGATCGCTGGTCTCGCGTTCATGACCCTCGCCTTCGGGGGCTTCGTCCTCGTCTCGTCGCCGCTCGCGATCGCCGCCCTCGTTGCGGTCTTCGCCGGCGGCCAACAGATCTTCTTCGTCGTCCAGACCCCGTTCCTCGCCGAGCGCAGCCGGCGCGAGCACCGCAGCGAGCTGTTCGCGGTCGTGTTCGCGATCGAGAACGTGACGAACGTGGTGGCCGCGATCGTCGGCGGCCTGATCGCCCAGGCGATCGCGACCGCGGGCGGCTTCGCCCCCGGCGGCCCCGAGCCGTTCCGGGCGCTCCTGCTCCTGATGATGGGGGTGATGGCGGTCGCGCTCGTCAGCCTCTTCCGGCTGCGCGACGACCGCCCCGGGGAGGCCCGGCCCGATGACGGGCGGCCGGTCCGGGGTGGCCGGGCCGCAGCCGCAGCCGCGGCCGTGGGGCGCCGGGCGACGGCCCGGGCGGGACACCGGCCGGGCATTCCCCGGTACACGGACAGGGACCGGCGGATCTTCATCCGGCTCCTCGTACCGGGCTTCCTGATCTCGCTCGGGGCCGGCCAGGTGATCCCCTTCCTGAACCTGTTCATCGAGCGCAAGTTCGGGCTCGACATCGCCTCGCTGAACGCGGTCTTCGCGGTCACCTCGCTCGGGACTGTGCTCGCGATCCTGCTCCAGCCGGCGCTCGCCCGTCGACTGGGCAAGGTCGCCTCGGTCGTCCTCGTCCAGGGCGCGAGCATCCCGTTCCTGCTCGTGCTCGGCTTCTCGCCGGTCCTCTGGACGGTGATCGTGGCCATGGCGGTCCGGAACTCGCTGATGAACGCCGGCAACCCGGTCGCAAACGCGTTCGCCATGGAACAGGTCAGGCCCGCGCAGCGGGCGACCCTGTCGGCGGCCCAGAGCGTCCTCTGGTCGCTCGGCTGGGTAATCGCCGGGCCGTGGTATTCGGTCCTCCAGGCACGGCTCGGCTTCGAGGCCGGCTACGCGGTGAACTTTGCCACGATCATCGTCCTGTACACGCTCGGCACGGCCCTCTTCTGGGCCTGGTTCCGCGACGCCGAGCGACCCACGGCGGGCGGCGGCGATCGCGCGGGTGCGAGCGCTGGCGCGGGCGCGGCGGCCGACGCGGGTCCCGACGCCGGCGCAGGCGCGGGTCCAGGTTCAGGTTGATCGGCGCATGCGCGAACTCTGGTGCGGGCGCGGTCGCGGGCGCGGGCGCGGGCTCGGTCGCCGGCGCAGGCTCGGGCGCGGGCGCAGGGGCACCGTTCTCTCGTCATTGCCCGGCCGGGCATCACTACGCGGAGGCTCGGCTGGCCGGAGCGGGTCCGACACCCGCCATCGTCCGCGAAACGCCCCGAAACCCTCTTCAACGTCCGGCCCGCGACGCACAAGCGAGGGAATCCGGGCCTCGACCGCGGCTCCGAGCCGATGGTCGCGCCCCGGGCGGCGCGGAACCCGGATAACGCTGTCGGGGCCCGACAATAGCGAGGAACGTGGCGCCGCCGAGACCCCACAGGGCACAGGCGCAGGGGCCGCCGAGACCCCGAGGGGCGCAGGCCGCGGTCGCGGTCGTGGCAGCCAGCGCGGCCGCAGGCGCGCGCAGGCACGCGCAGGCGCAGGGCGCGGACGCAGGGGCAGGGTCGGGACGGGGTCGGGGCGGGATGACCCGTATAGTTGTCGCCGCAACTATCGTCCCGAGCCGAACCCGAGCCATCCATGGATCCCGCCATCCGCGCCGCCCTCGACCGCGGCGGCGTCATCGACATCACGACCACCGGCCGCCGCTCCGGCGAGCCGCGGCGGATCGAGATCGTCCTGCACAACGTGGGCGGCCGGCTCGTCATCTCCGGGCTGCCGATGCGCGGGCGGACCCGGGCCTGGATTCACAATCTCGAGGCGGATGCGCGCCTGATGGTCCACCTCAAGCGGGGAGTCGTTGCCGACCTGCCGGCCACCGCTCGCGTCGTCACCGACGAGGCCGAGCGCCGCGAGCTGCTCGTTCACGTGGCACGCAACTGGGGCCGGACCGACATCGACGCGATGGTCGCCTGGAGCCCCCTGATCGAGATCACGATTCCCGGCTACCCGGCCACCGCCTGACGGCCGTACCTTTTCAACTGTCCTGCTCGCGCGCCCGGCCGCCACGGGCTCGCCGTCGGGCGCCCCGCGCTCCGAGCCTCCGAGGTTCCGACGAACCGGACCAAGACGGCGCGTGAGGGCGATCGAATATCGACAAGTGGCTGCCCCCGCCAGAAGAGTAGGCGGACCGCCGCGGCTGCACTGATACCGCGGCGGTCCGCCCTGCGGGGTGCCGGGAGCACGGCGGGGAACCGCACTCACGGCGAGGGTCTCGGGGACCCCGATGTCAGGTGCCCTGCCGACGTACCTTCATGGTCATCGGTGTCGTGCGGGCGCAATCACTGCAACGAAAGCAAGGGCGCTCGGTGTGCCGGAGCGTCCGTCGTTCACGTCACCGACGGTCCGACCGTGCTGGTCGGACCGTCGGCACAGGTGACAATGGTCGGGGGCTACTTCCGTCGATCCCGTCGGCGGGCCGAGTCCGGCCGCGGGGCGATGACCCCGAGGGCGGCCATGACCCCGGCGAGCACGAGCAGGATGAGGCCGAGGTTGGCACCCGGGCTGGCGGTCGTCTCGCTCGTCAGGGTGCTGGTGTTGGGAGGGGTGACCCGCGGCGTGGCCTGGACCCCGAGAGCCGATCCGGTGGGGGTGGGACTTGCGGTCGGGGTCGAGGTCGGGGTCGAGGTCGGCGTCGGCGTGGGCGTCCGGGTGGGCTGAGGCGTCGGCGTCGGCGTCGGGG
>CAYMBB010000061.1:0-10890 GCA_964388515.1 uncultured Anaerolineaceae bacterium | reverse complement strand
GGCAAACCCCGAGCGGTGACGGGTCGAGCGCATGATCACGTCGAAGGCGACCTCGACCACGACCGTCGGTTCCACCACCCGGTAGCGGCCGTGCCGGGCGAGCGTGTGGGCCTCGAACCAGCGGGTCATCTCGGCCAGCTCGGCGTCGGTCAGCCCGCTGTACGCCTTGCCGATCGTGAGCAGCTCGCCGGAGGCGTCGTCGCGGACCGCGAACGTGTAGTCGGAGAGGACGCCGTGACGCTTGCCGTGGCCCATCTCGACCCCGACCACGACGCAGTCGAGGGTCGCCAGCGCCTTCTTCATCTTCAGCCAGCCGAGGCCGCGCCGGCCGGGCGAGTAGCCGCTCGTGGGGTCCTTGACCATCAAACCCTCGTTCCGGCGCGCCCGGGCCTCGGCGAAGGCGCGCTCGAGCTCGGCCGCCGAGGACGCCGTCACGAGGTGCGAGAGCGCGAACACACCGCCCTCCTCGGCCGGTGGCAGGTCAAGCGCCTCCAGTCGCCGGCGGCGCTCGGCGAGCGGGCGGCGGAGGAGCGGCTCGACCTGCGGGCCGCCCGGTCCCCCGATCGCCCGTCCGCCCTCCCCTGCCCCGAGGGCGAGCAGGTCGAAGGCGACGAAGACGACCGGCACCTGCGCGCGGACGGCGGCCGGTGGGTTCTTCCGGCCGAGGCGCGCCTGGAGGGCGAGGAACGGCAGCACCCGGCCGTCGCGCCAGGCGAGGATCTCGCCGTCGAGGATCCCGTCCCAGCCGAGCCCGGCCGCGCCGGCCACGATCTCCGGGAACTGGCCGCTCACGTCGTGGAGGTCCCGGCTGTAGAGGCGCACCTCGCGCCCGAGGCGGTGGAGCTGAGCGCGGATCCCGTCGTACTTGTCCTCGACCCAGACCGTCGGGCCGAGCCGGGCGATGATCTCCCCGGCATCCTCGACCGGCGAGGCGAGCATGAACGTCAGCGGATGGAAGAGCGTCAGCCGCGCCTCGGCCAGCCGGCCCTCTCGGGCGAGAAGCGCCGTCTGCCCGACGTCGCCGGTCAGCATCCCCGCCCAGCTCACCTCCTCGAGCGGCCGCCCGAAGGCGTGCGTGATCGCCGCCTCGAGCAGCCCCTCACGGAGCCCGATCCGCAGCTCGCCGGTCAGGATCTTGACGACGTAGCCCGCGCTGAGCGGGTCGGAGCGGGCGAGGAGGTCGCGCAGGATCGCCGCCCTGCCGGCCGGACCGGGGGCGCGCTCGATCGCCGCGAACGCCTCGGCCACCTCGACGACCGTCGGGCAGGCGGCCGGGTCGGGCTGGACCGGCCGGCGGGCCAGGACCTCGGACACCGCCCGCCCGAGATCGGACGAGTGGTCGTAGGCCTGGGCGAGGGCGCCCGGGTCCGCGCCGGCGACCTCGTTCGCCACGGCGGCGATCGTCGCCCAGCCGAGGCCGGCCGCTCGCTGGTCGCTCCGGGCGAACGGGCGCCCGGTCAGGAAGATGACGGTCGGCACGAGCACGGCCGGCTCGAGCGGGCGGAGGTGCTCGGCGATCAGCCTGACCTTCTCGGACGTCCTGGTCGTCGCCGCGACCCGCTCGGCGAGCTCGCTCCAGCGGCGCATGACGGCGATGGTATACCTTCGTTCGCAATGTTCACCCGGACCCGGCTCCCGGACCGCCTCGAGGGCGAGCGCACCGTTCTGCGCCGGCACGAGCCCGCCAACCTGGAGGCCTTCAAGCGCTGGTACGCCGACCCGGAGGTCGTCCGGCTGGCGCGCTACCAGGACGGTCCGATGCGCCCCGAGGAGATCGAGCGGTTCTTCGTCGCTCGCGTCCTCGGCCCCAAGTCGCTCACGTTCGCGATCCACGTTCGGGCGACCGACCGACTGATCGGGACGTGCGCCTTCAGCCAGCTCGACGGCGACAACGGCTCGGCCCTCTTCCACATCACGATCGGCGAGAAGGACTGCTGGGGCCAGGGCTACGGCGGCGAGGCGACCGAGCTGATGCTCGAGCACGCCTTCGAGCGGCTCGGCCTCCATCGGGTGGGACTCTCGGTCTTCGAGTTCAACGAGCGCGCGATCCGCTCGTACCGCCGGGTCGGGTTCGTGGTCGAGGGGCGGGCCCGGCAGGCGATCGTGCGCGACGGACGCTGGTGGGACGAGATCCAGATGAGCATCCTCGAGGGCGAGTGGCGGGCGCGCCAGGCGGCGCGCCGGGCGCGGGCGGTCGAGGCCGGGACTCCCTGATGGCGACCACGGGCCCGGTGGCGGAGGCGGCCCGGAGCGAGGTCCGGGCGATCCTCGCCCAACCGGGCCATGCGGTCGACAACGCCCGGCGCGCGGTCGAGCGGCTCGAGCGGGCGTTCGCCGAGGGTGCCCTGGTACGCACCGCGGCGCTCGAGCGGATGCTCGCCGACCTGGCCGTCGCGCTCGAGCAGGACGAGGGCCAGCGCCTCGGCGGCAAGAGCGCCGAGGCGGCCCGCTTCATCCTGCGCGCGATCTCGCGCGAGCTCGACAGCGCCTGACCAGCGGCGCGACCACCGGCTCGGGCCACGAGGCGTCCGTCTCGCGCTCGAAGAGCGGCCGGAGCCGATCGGCCCGCTCGGCCACGATGTAGACCGGGATGAGGTCGAGAGGCACCAGGCGCTCGACAAGGCGGGGACCCTCGAGCTGCTGCCCGGTCCAGGCGTCCACCCAGCGACGGGCCGGGAGGTAGACCCGCCAGCGTTCGGCAGCGGGTTCGGTCACCGGCGCAACGAGGAGGTCGTCGCCGAGCAGGTACTGAAAGGGGTGGTCCCAGATCGCCGGGTCGTCCGGCCAGTCGAAGCAGAGCGCCCGCATCAGTGGCCGGCCCGTCTCGATCGAGCGTCGCGCCTGCTCGACGAGGTAGGGCACGAGCCGTTCGCGAAGCCGCGCCAGGCGCCGGTAGACCGGGATGACCCGCGGGTCACGGGTCCGCTGGGCGATGTTCCAGGGTGTCCGGTCGTTGGGCGGCCAGCGGTGGTGATTGAACTCGGCGTGGTACTGCATGATCGGGCAGAAGCAGGCCATCGCGGCCGCGCGCAGGTAGAGCTCGGCGCTCGGGATCGGGCCCGAGAAGCCGGCCAGGTCCCAGCCCCAGAAGAAGACACCGCTCGCACCGGCCGTGAGCCCGGCCGTGATCGAGGCCCGGAACGCCTCCCAGGTCGAGTCCTCGTCTCCGGCCCAGTGGCAGGGATACGACGGCGCGCCCGTGAAGCCGGCCCGGCTGAACGTGACCGGCTCGCGGCCGCAGGATGCCATCAGCTCGTGGTAGGCGGCCGGGTAGAGGACCGGGTAGCGGTTGTTCGACACGTCGCCCCTCGTCCCGTCCGCGTAGCGGAGATCGTGGCCCCAGGCGTGCTCGCCGCCGTCGGTCTTGAAGCCGTCGACCCCGAGCTCGTCGACGAGGTAGCGGCGCTTCGCGAGCCACCACGCCTTCGCCTCGAGGTTCGTCCAGTCCGGCAGGAGCGATCCCGGGAACCACCAGCCGCGGTTGCGATACGGCCGCCCGTCCACCTCCCGGACGCCATAGCCCCGGGCGATCATCGTATCCCGGTCGGCGCGCGCCTGGCCGGTCGGGGCCGGGCGCGTCTTCAGGAGCGGGATCTGCCAGAGGAGGAGCCGGATCCCGAGGCCGTGGAGCCAGTCGACGAGGCCCTTCGGGTCCGGCCAGGCGCCGTCCGGCGGGAACGTGAAGTCGGCGAGCCGGTGCGGCGCACCGTCCGGGTGGACCTCGTAGCGGGCGTCCCGGAAGGCGACGAACGTCGTCTCGTCGCTCCACGCCTCGATGACCACGACCCCGACCGGGATCCCGAGCTCGAGGCTGCGCTCCACTTCGGCCGTCACCCGGGCCTGGGTGTTCCACTCGTTGGCGCTCATCCAGGGACGGAAGACCCACTCGGGCGGCAGGCGGGGGGCGCCGGTCTCCCGGAGGAAGGCGGCCAGGACGTCTGCCGGCGTCCCGTCGTAGAGCGCGAGCTCGAGCTCCGGCTCCCGCTCGTCCGGGTCGAGCTCGACTTCGATCCACAGGCGATCGGGATCGGTCGCCCCGACGTCGAACCAGGTCCGCCGCGACGTCCGGACGTGGAGGCCCCAGCCGCTCGCGCCGCCGGCGCCGCGGGCGGGGAGCACGATCGCGAACGGCATCGGCAGGTACGTCCGGTTGCCCTGGTGCTTGTATTGCTCGAACACGACGGCATCGAGCCGGCGGCCGCGCTGGTCGAGCCGGTCGAACCGCTCGCCGAAGCCGATCACGTGGGCGTCAGGCTCGAGCCGAAGGGCGAAGCGGACCCGGATTGGGCCAGCATCGGCGCGCAGCCAGACGACGCTGTTCGGGACGAGCCGACCGCCGGCCGCGCTCGGCGGGTCGACGGCGAGCCGTCCGCCCGATGACGTCCAGCCGGCGACGACGACCTCGAACCGCCGGGTGCGCTGGAGGCCACCGTCGCCGACGAACCGGTAGGCGGGGCGCGTCCCGGCCGGATACGGGCCGACCCTCACCGACCAGGCGCGTCGCCCCCGGCCGGCCTGGCGGGTCGCGGCCCCGGCGAGGTGCCCCGCGCCGGCACCGGCGGCGAGCTGGTCCGCGGCGCGCTGGTTAGTGGCGCGCTGGCCGTCCGTGGCGGCGGGCTGGTCCGTGGCGGCGGGCTGGTCCGCGGCGGCGGGCTGGTCCGCGGCGGCGGGCTGGTCCGCGGCGGGCGGCTCGCCCTGGTCGGAGACGGGCTCGGCGGGGGTGCGCCCGTCTCCGCTGCCCGCGGGCTCGAGTGGCAGACGGCTCGTGCGTCCGTCGACCGTCAGCTCCACGGCGAGGTCGGCCAGGCCGGAGCCGCTCGTGGCGCGCAACTCGATCGCCTCGCCCTCGATCGGGTGGGCCGGCACCCGCTGGTCCGGCTCGAGACGGTACGGATGCCCGAGGCCGAACGGACGATGGCGGATCACGGCGCGGGCGTGGCCGGCGCACCGGTCGCGGGCGCTGCCACTCCACTCACGCCCACTCCGCTCACGCGCCCGGGCGTGCCGTCAACCACGCCGAGCTCGACCGCGAGGGTCAGGTACATCGCGTGCGACCAGAGCAGGGGCGTCGCGACCGGCCCCCAGCGCTCGAGCCACTCGGCCTGTCGTTCGGGCGCCAGGAGGTGGTCGTCCACCTGCTCCGGCAGCTCGCCGTCGGGCGTGGCGTGCGCGGCGACCCAGCGCAGCTGCGTCCAGGCCTCCTCGATCCGCCCCACGGCCGCGTAGTGCCAGCCCAGGAGGGCCGCCAGGAGCAGCCACTCGCCGCCGCCGTAGTACGTGTCACCGAGGTAGCGATGGACACCGCCGCCATGGACGAGCCGGGCCTCGATCGCCTCGATCGTCGCGACCACCAGGGGGTCATCGGCCGGGAGCATCGCGAACGGAGTCGCGACCGCGATCAGGCTCGCGTCGACCGCGTCGCCACCGAGCCACTTCGGGAACCGGCCCAGCCGTGCCGCGTCAGCCCGGACGAGCTCGGCCAGCTCCGCCGCGCCCTGGCTGGCGGTCGAGCGCAGGTCGGTCGACAGCTCGGGCCAGCTCGCGGCCGCCCGCAGTCCGGCGTGGATCGCAGCCAGGGTGGAGGTGTGTCGGTAGTCGGGGTTCTCCTCCCACCAGTCGTAGCTCGGATGGTTCCGGAAGGCCGCCACGTAGGCCGCCGACAGGGCCGCCCCGGCCACGAACGGCTCGATCGAGCGACCGTGCCGCTGCCGGTGCTCGTCGAGCGCCCACAGCCAGGCGCCATACCCGTCGAGCTGAAAGTCCGTCCACTCCTCGCCGGTCTCCCGGCCATCGACGGTGTAACGGGCGTGGAGGAACTCGCTGGTGTCGATCGCGGCGCCGGCCGAACGGCGCTCGATCAGCGCCTCGATCCGCTCGCCGCGCACCTCGAGAACGCCGGCGCACCACGAGAAGAACGCCTCCGCCGAGGTGACCTCGCCAGCCCGGCTCATGGCGTCGGCGATGAACGCCCCGTCACGAAACCAGGAGTAGCGGTAGACGGGGAAGTTCGGCGAGGCGAGGTAGGCGCCGGTGGGCGCCTGGCCCCGGGCGATGATGTCGATGCTCCGGCGGGCAAGGCGTTCCAGCTGGGTGCGCTGGACCGTGACCATGGGCTGGCGCTCCTTGTGGGTCGTTCGCTGACGTGGGGTGGAAACAATCACGGCCGGGAGACACCAGGGCGGCCGGGAGGAGACACGGCCGCCCTGGGCCAGCGGCTACTTCAGGAGCGCGTCGACTTGTGCGGCCGCCTCATCGAGGGCGGCCTTGACGGTCGCCTGGCCGAGCTTCGCCTTCTCGAGCGCCTTCGACACGATGTCCGTCATCTGTGACTGCTGCTCGATGACCGGTGGTACGACGATGTTCGCCAGGGCGTCGAAGACGGCCTTGCGGTTCGCCGGCGGAGTCTGCGAGAGGTAGCTCGAGAACTGCGACTGGTCGGCGACGGCCGGCAGCTCCCAGCTCGAATCGAGCCGGACCTTGACCGCCTCCGGCGCGGACGTCAGGAAGCGCAGCCACTGCCACGCCTCCTGGGGATGGGCGCTCTTCGCCGACGCAACGACCGCGTTGGCGAAGAAGTGATGCGCCTTGGTGACGTTGCCCGGCTCGACCTGGACGTCCCACGTGAACGGGACGTCCTTGAGGCCCGCGAACTGCCAGATGCCGTTGTGCCACATGGCGAGCTTGCCCGCCTTGAAGAGCGCCGTGTCGTCCTGGCCGCCCATCTGGGCGTCGGTCGGCATCACCTTGCCGACTTTGTCGACGAGCCAGCTGGCAGCCTCGACCCCCTTCGCGTCGTTGAACGTCGCCTTGGTCTTGTCGGCGCTGAAGAACTGGCCTCCGTTCTGGGCAAGGACCTTGTAGAACTCCCAGAACTGGATCGGCTGGAAGTCGCCCCAGACGCCCTTTGCCTTGTCGGTCAGCTTCTGGGCGGCCGCCAGCTCATCCTTCCAGGTCCAGTCGGCGGTGGGATAGGCGACACCCTTGGCGTCGAAGAGGTCCTTGTTGTAGAAGAGCAGGACGTCCGAGAACGTCTCCGGGAGGCCGTACTGCTTTCCGCCGGCCTGGAAGACCTCGTATGCGCGCGGATAGTAGGTCTCTGCCTTGAAGTCCGCGTCGCCGGACGCCAGCGACGACAGGTCGAGCAGCGAACCGGCACTCGAGTAGCTCACGAAGTTCTCGTAGTTGAGCTCGAACGTGTCCGGAGCGGTGCCCCCCGCGATCGCCGTCTGGAGCTTCGTGAAGTACTGGTCGTAAGATGCGGTCTGGACCTCGATCGTGATGTTCGGATGCTTCTGCTGGAAGGCCTGGACAATCGCATCGAGGTCCTTTAGATGATCCGGCGCCGCCGAGAACGTGAAGTAGGTGAGCTTCACGGGCTCCGGCGTCGGGCTGGGTGTCGGCGATTCCGCCGCACTGGAGGGTGGAGCGGCCGTCGGACCGCTGGCTGTTGGCGCCGTCGTCGCGACGCCGCCGCCGCACGCGGCAAGGAGCAGCGCCATCGCAGCGGCTGCGGCGCCCCCCTTCAACACGGATCGCATGGTTGACTTGCCTCCGTTACTACTGCAGGGACCTGTACGTCGCGATCTCGTCGCGGTCTAGGGCGGTCTCGTCAGCGACTACCTCCTCCTCTTGGCCGTACCAGCCGGTCGGCAGCGACACCCATCAGCCCTTGAGCCCCGAAAGGGCCACGCCGCGGATGACGTGCTTCTGGGCCACCGCGTAGACCGCCATGATTGGAATGACGCTGATCGTGGCCCCGGCCATGACCAGGTTCCAGGCCGTCTCGTAGCGTCCGTGCAGATTCGAAAGACCCACCGGCAGGGTCATCAGGTCCTGCGAACTGACCACGACGAGCGGCCAGAGGAAGCTGTTCCAGCTGGCCATGAAGGCGAAGATGCCGAAGGCGGCCAGCGCCGGGCGCGAGAGGGGCAGGACGATCCGCCAGAAGACCGTCCAGTGACTGGCCCCGTCGATGAAGGCCGCCTCGTCGAGCTCGCGGGGCAGGCTCAGGATCGCCTGTCGGAGCATGAACGTCCCGAAGGCGGAGGCGATCGTGGGCAGGATCAGCGCCAGGTAGGTGTTCACCAGCCCCAGGACGCGCATCTCGACGAAGAGCGGCACGATCGTCACCTGGAGCGGCACCATGAGGGTCGCGAGGTAGACGAGGAACAGTGCGTCGCGACCCCGGAAACGCAGGCGCGCAAAGCCGTAGGCCGCCATCGCACTCGTGAGGATCTGGGCTGAAGCCGAGACCGCCGCCACGATCAGGCTGTTGAGCACGAACCGGGCGAGCGGGAAGGTCTCCGCCACGCGGGCGTAGTTCTCCGGCGTGAACGGGGCGGGGATCAGTTGCGGCGGGGTCACGAAGAGTTCCCGGTCGGGCTTGAAGGACGTACTGACCATCCAGACGAAGGGGAAGAGCATCACCAGCCCGCCGAGGATCAGGAGCGCGTAGAGCCCGCCCCTGGCCACGAGACGACCGACGGGGCGGCGACGGGACCCGGCCGCGCCCACCGGGCGGACGACCGACCGCGCCAGCTCGACGCTAGCCATAGGTCACCCAGCGCCGCTGGAGACGGAACTGGACAAGGGTGACGCCCAGGATCGCCGAGAACAGGACCCAGCTCATCGCCGCCGCGTAGCCCATCTGGCCGTAGCTGAATGCGTGCTTGACGATCTGCTCTACGACGACACTCGACGCCCCTGCCGGACCTCCGTTGGTCATGACCCAGATCTGGTCGAAGACCTGGAAACTGTTGATCAGGCTGATGACCACGACGAAGAAGCTGGCCGGCGAGAGCAGGGGCAGCGTGATGCTCCGGAAGCGCGCCCACGTGCCGGCTCCATCCACGGCGGCGGCCTCGTAGTAGTCCTCCGGGATCGCCTGGAGACCGGCGAGCAGGATGACCATGACGAAGCCGAGGTCCTTCCAGGCGGAGGCGAGGATGATCGACGGCATCGCCCAGGCAGGGTCGGTCCACCAGCCAGGCCCCCGGATGCCGGCCAGACCCAGGAGGTAGTTCACGATGCCCTGGTCAGGGTTGAGCAGCCACTTCCAGACCAGCGCCACGACCACCCAGCTCGTCACAACCGGCAGGAAGTAGATCGAGCGGAAGACCGCAAGGCCGCGCAGTCGCTGGTTGAGACCGAGGGCAATGACCAGGCCGCCGAGGTAGACGAGCGGCAGGTAGCCGGCGATGAAGAAGACTGTGTGCAGGACCGCGGCGTGGAAGTCGGGATCGGCCAGGACGCCAGCGTAGTTCGCCAGTTCGACCGGGCGGGGCGGACGAATGAGATCCCAGCGCAGGAAGCTGAGGCCGAACGACGCCGCCATCGGGCTGAGCGTGAAGAGAACGAGCGGCACCAGGCTCGGCGCCAGAAAGAGCGCCGCCGTGGCCGCCCTCCGCCATCCGCGTTCGCCGACCATCAGCGCTCCGCTCCGGCGACAGGAACCGGGGCCGGTCGCCTCGACCCCGACGGCGTCTTGGCCGACTGATCCTCGGTGAGGGCGCCCGCCAGGCGGGCGCGGACGCTGTCCTCGATCTGGCGCTCGTAGAGAGGCGTCGCGAACGTGGCCCGCAGGACGAGCGCGGCCGCCCCCCGCGCCCACTTGGCGTCGTCCCAGGGGTCGACCTCGATCGCGACGCCGCGGAGCGGCGCGAACGTGCCCCGCGCCACCTCATCCCCGAAGGCGCCGGCAAGATGCGGCCAGGCCGACGTCCCCTCCCCGCTGACCAGGACGAGTTGCGGACTGAGGACGTTGATCAACCCGGCGACGGCGCGACCCAGGACGGCGCCCGCCTGGGCGAAGATGCGACGGGCCCCCGGGTCCCCGGCGTCGGCCAGGGCGCGGAGGCGTTCGATACCCTGGGGGATCGAGACGGCCGGCGCCAGCAGACCGGCCTCGATCCCTTGCCGGACGAGAGCCGGGTCGGCGACGAGCGCCTCCAGGCAACCCCGCTTGTCGCAGGTGCAGAGGGGCCCGTCGGGGTCGGCCGTCACGTGGCCGAACTCGCCCGCTCCGCCTCGGGCGCCACGGTACAGGTCGCCCCCGACGACGATCCCGAGACCGACGCCACGCCCGATCGTCACGGTCAGGAAGTTCTCGACTTCGCGGCCGCGCCCGTAGAGCCGTTCGGCCACGGCCAGGGTGTTGACGTCGTTGTCGATCAGGACCGGGAGGCCGAGCTGCTCACGGAGCGTCGGGCCGAGGGCGACGTGCCGCCAGCCGAGGATCGGCGCCTCCACGATGCCGCGGGCATCGACGATCCCGGCCACGCCGAGCCCGATCCCGAGCAGGCGCGTCCCGGCGGCGCGCTCGATCGCTGCCCGGAGATGCCCGGTCAGCTGAGCGACCGCGTCGGGGGCGATCGCATCGAAGGGGTCGTCACTGCGGGCGAGCACCTCGCCGTCGAGGTTGACGCGCACGATCGCGAGATGATCGGCGGCGATCTTGACGCCGAGTGCGTGGGCGGCCTCGGCGACCAGGCCGAGCAGGAGCCCGGGCCGGCCGCCGTTCGAGGGAGCCTGATCGACGACCCGAATCAGGCCGTCGGCCACGAGATCACGGGTGACTTCGGTCACGGTCGCCGCGCTGAGCGAGAGCCGCCGGGCGATCTCCGCCCGGGCGATCGGACCCTGGGTGCCGATCAGGGCAAGCACCGCGGACCGGTTGAGGTCGCGGATCAGGGCCGGCGAGCCGCGCCTAAGCCGGGCCATCGGGAACCTGGTGCTTCAACATCGATCCTGGCCGCCTTCTCTCGGCTACTCGTTGCCCGGCCCTGCCGCTCGCTGCCGGCCCTGCCGCTCGCTGCCTGCCTTGCGGCAGTACCTTCGTAAGGGGAACGAACGAAGCCTAGCACGTCGCCGCGGTTCGTCAAGCCCTGTTCT
>CAYMBB010000060.1:6296-10929 GCA_964388515.1 uncultured Anaerolineaceae bacterium | reverse complement strand
GGGCGTGGAGGTATCGGGCGTGGACGGTGGGGGGGGGGGGGCCGGGGGGGGCGAGGGACGGGGGGAGGGGACGGGGTGGCGCGGGCCCGGGGGAGCCGCTCCCCGGCGAGGCCGGCATCGATCGCCGGCCCGAGCCGGTCCGCTCGCCGTCCTGCGTGATCCCGAGCCCCGAGGTCCGCGCCCGGTGGGCGGCCGAGAGCGCGATCGGTTACGGCGTGCGCCTGGGGCTCCACCTCGTGGACGGGATCGGCGAGGAGCAGGCCGGCCGGCTCGACGCCGAACGCGCTCGCGGTCCGTACCACTCGCTGGCCGAGGTCGTCGAGCGGACCGGGCTGGCCGAGGAGGTGATCGAACGCCTGATCCGGGCGGGCGGGCTCGATTCGCTCGGGCGGCCGCGGCGCGAGCTCCTCTGGCAGCTGCGCGAGGTGGCCGGGGCGACGAAGGGTCGGGTCGACGGCCGGGCGACGGCCGGTCGACGGGCGGCGAGGCGGGCGGCCGGGCGGCCGATCGACCTTCGCCTGCCGCCAACGCCGGCACCCGCCCTGCCGCCGATCAGTGAGCTCGAGCGGCTCGGCGACGCGTACGCGGTCCTGGCGCTCGATCCGCGCCACCAGGTCGTCGGGCTCTTCCGGCAGGCGCTCGACCGGCTCGGGGCGGTCCCGAGCGCGGCGCTGGCCGGGCATCCGCCCGGGCCGGTCAGGATCGGCGGGCTGGTCGTCACCCGCCAGCACCCGATGACGGCCCGGGGAACCGTCTTCCTCGCCCTCGAGGACGAGACCGGGATGGTGAACGTCACGCTCTGGCCGGATGCCTGGGCGCGACTGCGAGGCGTCGTCCGGCGGCACGCACTCCTGCTCGTCGAGGGCCTCCTCCAGCGCGAGGGGAACGTCGTGAACGTCGTGGCCCGGGAGATCCGACCGCTCCCGGAGGCGGCGGCGATGGTCGGCGGGCCGGCGCGGCCGGATGGGGTCCGCCAGCTCGGCTGGGCGGGGCTGCGACGGAACGGCCGCTAGCCTGCGCCGACCGCCGGCCTGCGCCGACCCCGGCCTGCGCCGACCGGGCGGCCGCCAGCCTGCGCGGACCGGGCGGCTGCCAGCGGCGCTGACGGTCAGCGGCGGCGGCCGCTCTTCGTCGCCGGGTTCGACTTGCGTGGCGTCTGGCGGGGCGGCGCCGACAGGGCAAGGAAGCGGCGGTAGAAGCCGGAGAAGGCGCCCACGCCCATCCCGAAGACCGGGCCTGCCACGACCAGGAAACCGACGTTCTGGAAGTCGAGGCCGCTCGTCGTGCTCGTCGTGCCCGGCGTGATCGTGATCAGGAGCACGACCGTCAGCCCGGAGATCAGGCCGGCGATTCCGCCGACGAGCCACGAGCCGCGCGGGGTGAGCATCCCGGCCAGGAAGGCCGGGATCATCGGCGGCGGAGCGAGGAGGGCGACGGCGAGGAACCGGACGATCTGGTTCTCGGCCAGCGTCGGGACGAGGAACGCCGCGCCGGTGCCCAGGATGAGCACGGCCGGGAGCCAGACCGATTTCGTCCGGCGCGCGATCACCGGCAGGGCCTGGAGGTCGCCGCGGACGTCGGCCGGGGCGGCCGCGGTCCGGAGGGCTCCGAGCAGGCTCGGTCGCGGGGTCGTGCCAGCGCCCGCGCGAGGGAGGGTGTGCCCGCTCGCCCCCGCGCCCGCCCGACTCACCGGCCCGAGGTCGGCTCCGGTGGCGGCCGCCTCGCCCGTTCCGGCAGCCGCCTCGGCGGCGAGCTGGGCGCGGTAGCGGCGGCGTGCTTCTGCTCGGTCGGTCGTCTTGGCGCGGGCCACGGCATCTCCTGGTCGGCGGGGGTCCGGTGGGGCGGACCGCGGACGGGTCGGGCGAGGATCGCTCGGTGGGGTCGGGACGCTGCGCGCGCTCCGACCCCCGCATCGTAGTCCAAACGGGCCGCCTCAGTGCCGTCCAGGGTGCCATTCCGGGGGCTGCCGGGGTTGTCGAGACCTCCGTTGAGCCGGGGTGAAGCTGTGGGTAAGCAGGCGCAAAGGGCCGGGTGACTGGGCGCCCCGAGTGGGGTAAGTCGGCGCCAAGGGCCGGCTGGTAGAACGTGGTCATCGCCCGCCCGATCCCGCCGGGAGGTCGTCGATGGCTCGCATCCGGCGCGCGGTCCTGGCCGCGATCCTGCTGGCGTACCTGGCTGTCCCGGCGGGGCCCGGGGCGTCATCGCCGCGACTCGCGGTTCCACGCCCGGAGGCGGCCGCGGCGGTCAACTGGGCCCCCTCGACCGGGCTCCTGCTGGCCGAGGTCGTGACCGGCGGCGCCTCGGCCTCCGACGAGTACGTCGAGATCACGAACGCCTCGCCCGCGCCGCTCGACCTGGCCGGCCTCGAGCTCGTGTACGCCACCTCGAGCGGTGGCACGCTGACCCGGAAAGCGACCTGGTCGACGTCCCGGCCGCTCGACCCCGGTCGCCACCTGCTCGTGGCGAACAGCCTCGGCACCTACGCCGCGGTCGCCGACGCGACGTATAGCGGCGGTCTCGCGGCAACGGGTGGAGCGCTCGTCCTGCGCCCGGTCGGTGGCGCCCCGATCGACGCGGTCGGCTGGGGGGACGCCTCGAACGTGTTCGTCGAGGGAACCGTGGCAGCCGCCCCGCCGGCAGGGTCGAGCATCGAGCGGCGTCCGGGCGGGCTCGACGGCAACGTCCTCGACACGAACGACAACGCCGCCGACTGGTTCGTCCAGGCCGCCCCGTCGGCCCAGGGGCTCGCCGCCCCGCCCGCGCCGGCGCCCTCGGCTTCGCCGTCCCCGAGCGCTAGCCCGGATTCGAGCGGGTCGCCGGCGCCCTCGGCTTCGCCGTCGCCGAGCGCGAGCCCGGATTCGAGCGGGTCGCCGGCGCCCTCGGCCGACCCGAGCCCGACCCCGACCCCAACGCCGACCCCGAGCCCGACCCCGACCCCGAGCCCGAGCCCAACCCTGGCGCCGCTCTCGATCGCTGCTGCCCGCGCCCTGCCGGATGGCGCCACGGCGACGATCGTCGGCACCCTGACCACGGACCTGGGTGCGCTCGAATCGGGCCACACCGCGTTCGTCCAGGACGGGAGCGCCGGGATCGCCCTCTACGCCTCTGCGGGCACCCCGATTCCGTGGCCGGCCGGGTCGACCGTTCGCGCGACCGGCACGCTGGCCGACCGCTACGGCCTGCGCAGCCTCCGGATCGACGCCGCTTCGATCACCCTCGAGGGGTCGGCCGCCGAGCTCCCCAGCCCACTGGCGAGGTCCACCGGTCTCCTCGGTGAGGCGGATGAGGGATCGCGGATCGCGATCTCGGGTACCGTCATCGGAGCGCCCACGAGCATGGCCGACGGGCTCGGCCTGATGGTCGACGACGGCAGCGGACAGGTCCGGGTGATCGTCGGAGCGGCCGCGCTCGGCGCTGCGACGATCAGCGGCGGGGCGGTCGTCGAGGTCGCCGGCCCGCTCGGCCAGCGCGACAGTTCGGGCTCGGGGACGACCGGCTACCGGCTCCATGCCACGCTCCCGGGCGAGCTCGTCGTCCTCGCTGCGACCCCGACTCCGTCGCCGAGCGCGACGCCCGACCCGGGGCCGGTCCCGACCACGGGTCCGGACCCGAGCCCGACGCCGCCCGATCCTTCGCCCTCACCGACGTCGTCCCCGACCCCGGCCCCGACGCCGTCGCCGAGCTCCACGCCGACCAGCCCGCCTGACCTCACCCTCCTCTCGATCGCCGATGCCCGGGCGTACCAGGTCGGTAGCCGGCTGCGGATCGGCGGCGTCGTGACCGCGGAGGCCGGGCGCCTCGGCACGCCGTCCCTGGCCGCGATCCAGGACTCGACCGCCGGGATCGCGATCCGCCTGCCGGCCGACGCGCCAGCCCTGTCGCGCGGCGCGCTGGTCGAGGTCACCGGCTCGCTCGCCGAGCCGTTCGGCCAGCTCGAGCTGCGGGTCGAGTCCGGGCAGCTCGTGGTCAGCGGGCCGGGCGAACTGCCCGAGCCGTCGGTCGTCGATGGAGCGACCCTCGGTGAGGGCGTCGAAGGGCGGCTGGTCACCGCCGAGGGCGTCCTCGAAGCGGCACCGGCCCGGGCCCAGAGCGGCGACGTCGCGCTCGCCCTGCTCGATCCGGCCGGCCGGCGGATCCGGGTCATGGCCGACTCGACGAGCGGCATCGGCCCGGCCGACTTCTCGAAGGGCGCGACATACCGCGTCGTCGGCGTGGCCGGCCAGCGCGCCTCGCGCCGCGGCCGGCTCGACGGCTACCGGATCTGGCTCCGCGACCGCGGGGACGTCGAGCGGCTCGACGACCAGACGACCGCGACCGCTGATCCGTCCCCGGCCGGCGCCGCGGCGGGCCCGGCCGAGGGGGGCACGAGCGCCGGCTTCGGTGTCGTGCCGATCGCCCGCGCGGTGGCCGCACGAAGCGGCAGGGTCCGCGTCCTGGGCATCGTCACGGTCGGCCCGGAGCTGCTCGACGCGAGCGGTCGGCGGGTCGTCATCGAGGACGCGAGCGGGGCGGTCGAAGTGCTCCTGCCCACCGACGGATCCCGGGTAACGGTCGGCGATCGGCTGGAGGTGGCCGGCACGATGACCCGTGCCTACGGCGCTCCCCGACTGCGCGCCACGGCCGTCGAGCCGCG
>CAYMBB010000060.1:4383-6196 GCA_964388515.1 uncultured Anaerolineaceae bacterium | reverse complement strand
CTGGATCCGACCGTCCTCGACCTCGACCTCGGGGTTCTTGGCGACCACCTCGGCGAGCTCGTCCGGGTGGGAGGTCTCGTCGCCACGGTCGAGCCCGATGCGGTCATTCTCGACGACGGCACCGCCCGCGGCCGGATCGTGCTCTCGCGGGACGCGGCCGTCTACCTGCCCCTGCTCGCTCCGGGCGATGCGCTCAACGCGGTCGGCCGGGTGGTCGTCAGCGCCGGTCGGCCCGCGCTCGAGGTGTCCGATCCGGCCGGCCTGGTCCGGCTCGGCGACCTCGGCGAGCCGCGTCCGGTGGCGTCGACGGACCGAGCGGGCGGACCGGAGTCGGCGGCTTCGGAGGTCGACGTCCTCGGTACCGCGGCTGCGCCCGGGGCGAGCGCAGCGGACCCGATCCCCGCCCAGGCAGGCGGGCTCCGGGCGTCGGGGATCGACCTCGCGGCCGACGGTCGCTCGACCGGCACCCTGGTGGCGGTGCTCGGAGTGGTCTCGGCCGCCGCGCTCGCCCTCGGTGGGGTGCGCCGGGTGCGCATCCGACGCAGACTCGGCGCCCGCCTGGCACGGCGACTGGCCACCTTCGTGGCCGCTGAACGGGGTGCCGTGCGGTGAGCCGGATGTTGGACGACGCCACCCACCCACGACAGCGTGCGCTCGCCGTGCTTGACGCTCCGGAGAAGCGCGGACTATCCTCGGCCGAGTTTCGCGCCAGCGAAGCCATGCAGGAGCGAGGGACCAGGTCTTGCCGAACGCGGATCCCCGCGTCGCACTCCCCGCCGGAGAACGGCAGTACCACATCGGGCTCGGACCGGGAGAACTGGCCGAGTACATCCTCCTCCCCGGTGATCCCGATCGGACGGCCCGGATCGCCACTCGCCTCGACACGATCGAGCTCGAGCGGCGCAACCGGGAGTTCGCCACGGTCACCGGCACGTATCGCGGCCAGCGCGTGTCGATCGTCTCGACGGGGATCGGCACCGACAACGTCGAGATCGTCGTGGCCGAGATCCTGGCGATCACGAAACGACCGACCTTCATCCGGGTCGGTTCCTGTGGCGCTCTCCAGCCGGAGATCGGCCTCGGGGACCTGGTCATCACGAGCGGCGCGGTCCGTCTCGAGGCGACCACGAGCTTCTTCGTCCACGACGCGTACCCGGCCGTGGCTCACTACGAGGCGGTCGTGGCGCTCGTCGAGGCCGCGGACCGGCTCGGGCATCGGGCTCACGTCGGGGTGCCGGCGACGGCTCCGGGGTTCTTCGGTGCGCAAGGGCGCTCGATCCCGCAGCTGCCGATCCGCTACCCTGACCTGGCGAAGGAGATGGCGCGCCAGCGCGTCCTCAACTTCGAGATGGAGGCATCGGCGCTCCTCGTCCTCGCCGGGCTCGCCGGGTGTCGAGCGGGCGTCGTATGCGCGGTCTACGCGCAGCGCGTGACCGGCGACTTCGTCGAAGGTGAGGGCAAGGAGCAGGCAGAGGCGGACTGCGTGGAAACGGGGCTCGAGAGCCTCCTGATCCTCGCCCGAATGGACCGCCAGAAGCAGCGTGCGAGCACGGATCGCTGGCGACCGTCGCTCTGGAACGGATCGTGAACCGGCGGACGCGCGACGAACGTCGCGTGACGCCCGCGGACAGAAGAGGAGGGCTCTGACCCGATGGCCGAGGCTTACTGTGTCAAGGACAAGATGAAGGTCGAAGTCCAGAACCCGCAGCACATCACGATGAAGAACGGCAAGCCGGCGCTCCAGGGCACCTGCCCGAAGTGCGGCGGCAAGGTCTTCAAGATCGGCGGCTGAGCCCGCGATCCGGCCGGCGGC
>CAYMBB010000060.1:0-4283 GCA_964388515.1 uncultured Anaerolineaceae bacterium | reverse complement strand
GGGAAGCCCGTTTGCTAGAATGGTCCCGGTTTCCCGATCCGCAGCCGAGGGTTCACGCTGTCCGCACGACCGGTTCTCGCGCTCGACCTGGGCGGCACCCAGATCCGAGCGGCAGTCGTCCTGCCGGACGGGAGCCGCGTCGTTCGCGTTTCGAGCGAGACGCCGATCGCCAGCGGCCCGTCCGAGATCGTGCGGGCCTGCCTCGACGCCCTGGCCGCCGCCCGCCAGCGAGCCCCGGACGCGATCCGCGACCAGATCGTCGGGATCGGCATCTCCTCACCCGGACCGGTCGACCCGTGGCGCGGCGTCGTCGTCGAGCCGCCGAACCTCGGGCCGGCCTTCCGCGACGTGCCCCTGGCCGACGAGGCCGAGCGCGCCCTCGGGCTGCCCGCCTGGCTCGACCGCGATACGAACGTGGCCGCCCTCGCCGAGGCCGCCTTCGGGGCCGCCCGCGACTGCCCCGACTTCCTGTACCTGACCGTCTCGACCGGGGTCGGCGGCGCGATCGTGAGCGAGGGTCGCCTCCTGCACGGCCCGGATGGAATGGCCGGCGAGATCGGCCACCTGCCGCTCGAGATCGATGGCCCGCGCTGCGGCTGTGGCGGCGCCGGCCACCTGGAGGCGATCGCCTCCGGTCGGGCGCTCGCCCGGGACGCGCGCGCCGCGGTCGAGGCCGGGCTGAGCCCGTTCCTGGCCGGCCGTGCCGCCGGCCGCGGACCGGATGACCTCGAGGCGCGCGACGTCGCCGAGGGCGACGAGGCGGGCGATCCGTTCTGCCGGACCTTGATGGATCGTGTCCGCCGGGCCTTCGCCGTCGCCTGCGCCGGCCTGGTCAACGTCTTCAACCCGAGCCGGATCGTGGTCGGCGGATCGATCGCCGACGGCCAGGGCGAACGACTCCTCGGCCCGGCCCGGGAAGAGATCGCCCGATCGGCCTTCCACACCCCGGCTCGCCGGGTCCGCCTGCTCGCCGCGGCGCTCGGCCCGGACGTCTCGGTCGTCGGGGCCCAGCCACTCGTCACCGCGCGCCTCGGCGATCCCGCCTGGCGGCGCGGCCGTCCAGAGCCAACCATTCACCCGGGCGTCTGACGCTCGGGCGCCACCAGCCCAGGAGGTACCGCCATGGCAGTTCGCGTCGGGATCAACGGCTTCGGCCGGATCGGCCGTCAGTCGCTCAAGGCGATCATCGAGCGCGCCCCGGAGCTCGAGGTCGTGGCCGTCAACGACCTCGTCGACGTGCCGATGAACGCGCTCCTGTTCAAGCACGACTCGACCTACGGCGCCTACTCGGGCGCGGTCAGTCACACCGACGACGCGATCGTCGTCGACGGGCGCGAGATCCGCGTCCTGAGCGAGACCGACCCGGCGGCCCTGCCCTGGAAGGCGCTCGGGGTCGACATCGTGATCGAGTCGACCGGCCGCTTCACCGACGCCGACCAGGCGCGTGCCCACCTTGGCGCGGGCGCCCGAAAGGTGATCATCAGCGCCCCGGCCAAGAAGGAGGACATCACGATCGTCCTCGGCGTGAACGAGGGCAGCTACGATCCGGCCCGCCACCACGTGATCAGCAACGCGAGCTGCACGACGAACTGCCTCGCCCCGGCGGCCAAGGTCGTCCACGACGGCTGGACGATCCGGCGCGGCCTGATGAACACGATCCACTCGTACACGAACGACCAGCGCATCCTCGACGTCGCCCACAAGGACCCCCGGCGGGCCCGGGCCGCCGGCCAGAACATCATCCCCACCACGACCGGCGCGGCAAAGGCGCTCGCCCTGGTCATTCCCGATCTCAAGGGCCGGTTCGACGGCTTCAGCCTGCGCGTCCCGACCCCGACCGTGAGCGTCGTCGACTTCACCGCCGAGCTCGACCGCGAGGCGACCGTCGAGGAGCTGAACGCCGCCTTCCGGGCCGCCGCCGAGGGCCCGATGCGGGGCATCCTGGGGGTCTCGGACGAGCCGCTCGTCTCGTCCGACTTCCGCGGCGACTCGCGCTCGTCGATCGTCGACGCGGCCTCCACGATGGTCCTGAGCGGGAACTTCGTGAAGGTGATCGCCTGGTACGACAACGAATGGGGCTACAGCTGTCGCGTCGCCGACCTCGTGAAGTACGTCGCCGAGCGGCTCTAGGAATGGTCATGGACAAGCTCACGATCCGCGACCTGGACGCGTCGGGAAAGCGCGTCCTCGTTCGCGTCGACTTCAACGTCCCGCTCGAGGACGGCAAGATCACCGACGATTCCCGGATCCGGGCCGCGCTGCCGACGATCAGGGCTCTCCTGGCCCAGAACGCACGGGTCATCCTCGCCAGTCACCTGGGCCGGCCCGACGGCAAGGTCCAGGACGGCCTGCGGCTCCGTCCGGTCGCCGAGCGCTTGAGCCAGCTGCTCCGGATGCCCGTCCCGGTCACCGGTGACGCGCTCGGCGTCGGCACCCAGGACGCCGTCCGGCGGCTCCGGCCGGGCGAGGCGCTGCTGCTCGAGAACCTCCGCTTCCACGCCGAGGAGGAGAAGAACGACCCGGAGTTCGCGAAGGCGCTGGCGAGCTACGCCGACGTCTACGTGAACGACGCGTTCGGCACCGCCCACCGCGCCCATGCCTCGACGGTCGGGGTGGCGAAGCTCCTGCCGGCCTACGCGGGGCTCCTGATGGAGCGCGAGATCGCCCAGCTCTCGAACCTGCTCGAGGACCCGGCCCGACCGTTCGCCGCGATCATCGGCGGGGCGAAGGTGTCGGGCAAGATCAAGGTCCTCGAGCACCTGATGGGCAAGGTCGACGTCTTCGTCATCGGGGGCGGGATGGCCAACACGTTCCTCCTCGCCCAGGGGTACAGCGTGGGCAAGAGCCTGGCCGAGCCGGACCGGGTGGAGGACGCGAAGCGGATCCTCGCCGCCGCCGAGGCGGCCGGCGTCCGGGTCGTCCTGCCGGTCGACGTCGTGGTGGCCAAGGAGGTCACCCGCGGCACCGAGTACAAGACGATCCCGGTGACCAAGATCCCCGCCTCCTGGCACATCGTCGACGTTGGCAGGCAGACGCTCGCGCTCATGGAGGAGGCGCTCGAGCCGGCCGGAACGATCTTCTGGAACGGCCCGCTGGGCGTGTTCGAGATCCCCGTCTTCGGGGCCGGGACGCGCCAGATCGCGCGCTTCCTGGCGGCCAGGGCGGAGGCCGGCGCGACGGTCGTGGTTGGCGGCGGGGACTCGGTCGCCGCGGTCGAGCAGCAGGGCCTGGCCTCGAAGATGACCCATATCTCGACCGGGGGCGGCGCCTCGCTCGAGTTCCTCGAGGGCCGCGAGCTGCCCGGGATCGCCGTCCTGCTCGACCGACCGAAGACGACCAGCGCGACCGGCCCGACCGGTTCGCCGACCAGCGATCCGGAGGCATCCGCGTGAACACGACGATCGACTACCTTGCCGCCCGGGAGATCCTCGACTCCCGAGGCAACCCGACGATCGAGGTCGACGTCCTGCTCGCCGACGGCTCGGCCGGCACGGCGGCGGTGCCGTCGGGGGCCTCGACCGGGGCCAACGAGGCGGTCGAGCTGCGCGACGGTGACCCCGCGCGCTACGGCGGCAAGGGCGTCCTGACCGCGGTCGAGAACGTGACCGGCGAGATCGCCGAACGCCTGATCGGCATGGACGCCGCCGATCAGGGCGCAATCGACGCCGAGCTCGTCGCCCTCGACGGCACGCCGAACAAGGCGCGCCTCGGAGCGAACGCGATCCTCGGTGTCTCGCTCGCCTGCGCGCACGCGTCCGCCGCGGTGCACGGGCTACCGCTGTACCGCTACCTCGGCGGGGTCGGAGCTCGAACGCTACCCGTTCCATTCTTCAACATCCTCAACGGCGGCAAGCACGCCGTGAACTCGACCGACTTCCAGGAGTTCATGGTCGCCCCCATCGGTCGGCCGACGTTCGCCGAAGCGGTCCGGGCCGGCGCTGAGGTGTTCCAGGCCCTCCGGTCCATCCTGCAGGATGGTGGGTTCTCGGTGGGACAGGGCGACGAAGGCGGGTTCGCCCCGTCGCTCCCCTCGAATGAGGCCGCGGTCGAGATGATCCTCCGCGCGATCGAAGCTGCCGGCTACCGGCCCGGCGAGGACGTCGCGATCGCTCTCGACCCCGCGACGAGCTCGATCCTCGTGGACGGGACGGGCGTCGAGGGCGTCACGGGTCAGTACCGGCTGGAGCGCGAGGGCCGCACGCTCGACTCGGGCGAGATGATCGACCTGTGGGAGAGCTGGATCGAGCGCTATCCGATCGTCTCGCTCGAGGACGGCCTGGCCG
>CAYMBB010000059.1:0-10933 GCA_964388515.1 uncultured Anaerolineaceae bacterium | reverse complement strand
ACCTCCAGCGCGCTCACCTGATGGTGAACTACGACCTGCCCTGGAACCCGAACCGGCTCGAGCAGCGCTTCGGACGGATCCACCGGATCGGCCAGACCGAGCCGTGCCATCTCTGGAACCTCGTCGCCCACCGCACCCGCGAGGGCGACGTCTACGCCCGCCTGCTCGAGAAGATCGCGGCCGAGGCCGACGCACTCGGGGGGACCGTCTTCGATGTCCTCGGCGAACTCACCTTCCAGGGCAAGCCGCTTCGCCAGCTCCTGATCGAGGCGATCCGTCTCGCCGACAGCCCCGAGGTCCGGACCCGGATGAGCCGGGTCATCGACGAGGCGCTCGATCGCGAGCACCTGACCGAGCTCCTGCGGACCCGCGCCCTGGGCGCCGACGTCCTCGACACGACCAAGGTCGCCGCGGTCCGCGACGAGCTCGAGCGGGCCGAGGCGAACCGGCTCCAGCCCCACTACGTGCGTGATTTCTTCCTCCAGGCCTTCCGCCAACTCGGCGGCGCGGTCCGCGAGCGCGAGCCCGGGCGCTACGAGCTGACGAAGGTCCCGAGGCGGATCCGCGACCGGGCTCGCGAGGCGGCACTCCGGCCGGGGGTCCTGCCCGCCTACGAGCGGATCGCCTTCGAGAAGGATCGGATCGCGCTCCCGGGGCATCCGCTCGCCGAGTTCGTCTGCCCCGGCCACCCGCTCCTGGAGGCGACGATCGACCTTGTCCTCGGCGACCACCGCGACCTCCTCCGCCGGGGTGCGCTCCTCGTCGACGAGACCGACCCCTCCGACGCGCTCCGCGCCCTCGTCTACCTCGAGCATGCAGTCGTCGACGGCCGTCCGACCCGCGACGGCGGCCCGACAGTCGTCAGTCGCCGGCTCGAGTTTGTCGAACTCCGCCAGGACGGGGCCGCCGGCGCGGGCGCCGCGCCGTACCTCGACTACCGCCCGGCGACGGACGAGGAGGGCGGCCTCCTGGGCCCGGTGATCGAGGATGCGGCCTGGCTGGCCGGGACGACCCTCGAGGCGCGCGCGACCGACTACGCGATCGAGCACCTGTCGCGCTCCCACCTCGCCGAGGTCCGGGAGCGGACGCTCGAGCGGGTCGAGCGGACCCGCCGCGAAGTCCACGCCCGCCTGACCTACGAGATCAACTACTGGGACGGCCAGGCCGCGCGCCTGCGTGAGCAGGAGCGGGCGGGCAAGCCAACGCGCCTCGCGAGCAGCGTCGCCCGCGGGCGGGCCGACGAGCTCGGCCACCGCCTCCGCGCCCGGATGCGCGAGCTCGAGCTCGAGGCGCAGGTCCAGGCCCTCCCGCCGGTCGTCGTCGGCGGTGCGATCGTCGTCCCCCGGGGCCTGCTCGACCGGCTGGCCGGACGGGCGCCCGCCGAGCCCGAGCTGTTCGCCCGGGAGACCCGCCGGATCGAGCAGCTCGCGATGGCCGCGGTCATGGCCGCCGAGCGCGCCGCCGGCCGGATGCCCGAAGATGTGTCCGACCGCAAGTACGGCTGGGACATCGAATCCCGCGAGCCGGACGGCCGCCTGCGGCTGATCGAGGTGAAGGGCCGGGCCGAGGGGGCGACGACGGTGACCGTGACCCGGAACGAGATCGCGAAGAGTCTGAACGTGCCCGAGCGCTGGTACCTCGCGATCGTCGAGGTCCACGGCGAGACGGCCGGCCCGCCGCTCTACCTGCGCCGCCCGTTCGCCACCCTGCCCGATCCGGCGGCCACCTCGGTGAACTTCTCGATCAGGGACTTGCTGGCTCAGGGCGAGCGGGTGGAGGTGGCGTCGTGAACGTCGCCGGATGGCAGAAACTGTGTCAGGTGGCCGCAAGTAATTGGCACGACACAATATCCTGTCCCTGCGCCCGCCTCATCCGGGCGCAACGGCGGCGGTTGACAGGACCACCCGTGGAGCGACATCGCCGATGCTGACGCGCCTCGTCGTTCGTAACCTCAAGCGCTTCGACGACGTCTCGATCGAGCTCGGCAGCCCCGTTGTCTTCGTGGGCCCCAACAATTCCGGCAAGACGACGGCCCTCCAGGCGCTCGCCCTCTGGCAGATCGGCGTCCGCAAGTGGGTCGAGAAGCGCGGCGGTCGGACGGCCCCGGAGAAGCGGCCCGGCGTCACGATCAACCGCCAGGATCTGATCTCGATCCCGGTCCCGGAGGCGAACCTGCTGTGGCGGAACCTCCACGTGCGCGACGTCGAGACCGTCGCGGGGACCCCCCGGACGAGCAATGTCCGGATCGAAGTCCTCGTCGAGGGTGTCAGCGCGGGGGAAGCCTGGTCGTGCGGACTTGAGTTCGATTACGCCAACCCGGAGTCGTTCTATTGCCGGCCGCTCCGGCAGGGACCCGATCCTGACGCGGAGCGCCTGCCCGTGCCGCCGGTCGCAGGCGGTGTCCGCGTGGCGTTCCTCCCACCGATGTCCGGCCTGGCGGCGATCGAGACACGGCTCGACCAGGGCGCCGTCAACGTGCGGCTGGGTGAGGGCCGGACCGCCGAGGTCCTGCGCAACCTCTGCTACCTGATCGTCAGTGGTAAAGACGGCGAGGCACGGTGGGCCCGTCTCAACTCGCGGATCGACAATCTCTTCGGAGTCCAACTGGACAAGCCGCGTTATATCGCCGAGCGCGGCGAGATCGAGATGACGTATCGGGAGGGGCGCGTCAGGCTGGATCTCTCGTCCGCGGGCCGGGGCCTACAGCAGACGCTGCTGCTGCTCGCCCACATGGACGTGAACCCGGGTGCCGTGCTCTTGCTCGACGAGCCGGACGCGCATCTGGAGATCCTGCGTCAGCGCCAGACGTACCAGCTCCTCACGCAGGTCGCGCAGGAGACTGGCAGCCAGGTCATCGCGGCCAGCCACTCAGAAGTCGTTCTGGCCGAAGCAGCCGGGCGCGACATGGTGATCGCGTTCGTGGGCCGGCCGCACCGGATCGACGATCGCGGCAGTCAGGTCCTCAAGGCGCTCAAGGACATCGGCTTTGAGGACTACGCCCTGGCGGAGCAGACTGGCTGGGTCCTGTACCTGGAGGGATCGACCGACCTCGCGATCCTCCAGTCGCTTGCTGATCGCCTCCAGCATCGAGCGGTGGCGGCGTTGCAGCGTCCGTTCGTCGACTACGTCCTGAACCAGCCCAAGGCAGCCATCACGCATTTCGCCGGGCTGCGCGAGGCGCGCCCCGACCTGGTGGGCATCGGTGTGTTCGATCGGCTGGAGCGCCCGATCACGGACGCGCCGACTGGGTTGCGCATCGAGACGTGGCGCCGCCGCGAGATCGAGAACTACATCTCGCAGCCTGCAACCCTGCTGGCGTGGGCGGAGGCAGCGGGCGAGCAGGCAACCGGCGGCCCGCTCTTCGCGTCGGGTTGGCGCAGCGCGATGGAGCAGGCGATCCAGGAGGTCGAGACGGCCCTGCGCACGCTCGGGAAGCTGGACCAACCCGACAACCTGAAAGCCTCGGATGAGTATCTGGAACCGGTGTTCGCAGCGTTCTTCCGCCGGCTCGCGCTTTCGAACCTGATGAACAAGAGCGACTACCACCAACTGGCGCGGTTCGTTGGCTTGGACGACATCGATCCGGACGTGATCGCCATCCTCGACGCGATCGCCGATACTGCGGCGGCGGCGCAGCCTCGGGACCAATGACCGAACCCGTGAAGCGCAAGCTCATCGAGGTCGCCCTCCCCCTCGAGGCGATCAACGTCGCCTCGGCGCGCGAGAAGAGTATCCGCCACGGCCACCCGAGCACCCTCCATCTGTGGTGGGCCCGCCGCCCCCTCGCCGCCTGTCGGGCCGTCCTCTTCGCCTCTCTCGTCGACGATCCCTCCTCCGACCCGGAGCGCTTCCCGACCCCGAAGGCCCAGGAAGACGAGCGGCGCCGGCTGTTCGCCCTCATCGAGGAGCTCGTGAAGTGGGAGAACACCTCGAACGAGGCCGTCCTCGAGGCGGCCCGCGAGGAGATCCGCCGGGCCACCGGGGGCAATCCGCCGCCGGTCCTCGACCCCTTCTGCGGCGGCGGGAGCATCCCCCTCGAAGCCCAGCGCCTCGGGCTCGTCGCCTACGCCTCCGACCTCAACCCCGTCGCCGTCCTCATCACCAAGGCCCTCATCGAGATCCCGCCGAAGTTCGCCGGACGGCCGCCCGTCCACCCCGACGCCCGGCGCGGGGTCGGGTCGAGCGGGAGCTGGCCGGGCGCCACCGGGCTCGCCGAGGACATCCGGCGCTACGGGGCCTGGATGCGCGACGAGGCGGAGCGCCGGATCGGCCACCTCTACCCGAAGGTCCGCCTACGGCCGGAGGAGGGCGGTGGGGAGGCGACGGTCATCGCCTGGCTCTGGGCTCGAACGGTCCGCTGTCCGAACCCGGCCTGCGGGGCGCAGATGCCGCTCGTCCGCTCGTTCTTCCTCTCGACGAAGCCGGGGAAGGCGGCCTGGGTGGAGCCGATCGTGGACCGGGAGGCCAAGACGGTGCGCTTCGAGGTGCGAACGGGAGCTCCAGGGCCTAGCGACCGCAGCCGGATTGCTGCTGGCTCGGGCTTGGTGAACGACCGAGGTAGGAAGGCGCAGGCCACATTCAAGTGCGTCGTGTGCGCATCCGGGATCGCGAAGGGCGACTACATCGACGACGAATCGAATGCCGGCCGAATGGGTGCGCAGCTCATGGCGATCGTCGCCGAGGGCCCGCACAGGCGCGTCTATGTCGCGCCAACGGAGGATCAACTGCTGGCTCCTCGGATGGCGGCAGCTTGGATCCAAGAACCGGCCTTGGCGGCAAAGTTGCCGACCGAGCCCGCGCGAGGGACCTTTGCCAGCAACGCGCAAGGGCGCGTTTACGGGTTCCGCCAGTTCAAGGACTACTTCACGGCGCGGCAGCTCGTGGCGTTGACGACGTTCAGCGACTTGGTCGGGGAGGCGCGGGAGCGCGCCTACCGCCATGCCGTGGAGGCCGGGCTGCCCGACGACGGTGTCCCCCTCCACGCCGGCGGCACCGGCGGCCCCGCCTACGCCGACGCCGTGGCGACGTACCTAACCTTCGCCCTCGGCAAGATGGCGGACCGGGGCTCGACGATATGCACGTGGTTTACGGAACGGGACTCGACACGAAACACGTTCGCCCGGCAGGCCATCCCGATGACGTGGGACTTTGCCGAGCTGAATGTCCTCCTTCGTGGCACAGGGAGCTTCGAGGGAGCGGTGGGTTGGACTGCCGAGGCCGTCGAACCATTAGGGGTCGGGCCAGCCGGGTGTGCCAAACAACTGGACGCAACCCAGGCGGCTGACGGTGTTGCCAATCCGTTGGTCTCCACCGATCCCCCCTACTACGACAACATCGGCTACGCCGACCTCTCCGACTTCTTCTACATCTGGCTCCGACGGTCGCTCGGCTCGATCTACCCGGACCTCTTCCGGACTCTCCTCACCCCGAAGGCGGAGGAGCTCGTCGCCACCCCGTACCGCTTCGACGGGGACGCCCGCAAGGCCGAGGCGCACTTCGAGGACGGTCTCCGGCAGGCCTTCCGCCGGATCCGTGAGGCGGCCCACCCCGACTATCCGGTGACGATCTTCTACGCCTTCAAGCAGGCGGAAGAGGACGGCGACCACGGCAACGGCTCGATCGCGAGGGTCTCCACCGGTTGGGAGAAGATGCTCGAGGGTCTCCTCGACGCGGGCTTCTCCATCCACGGCACCTGGCCGATGCGGAGCGAGCTCGGCAACCGGATGCTCTCGCTCGGCACGAACGCCCTCGCCTCCTCCATCGTCCTCGCTTGCCGCCCCCGCGCCTCGGGCGCCGGGATCACGACCCGCAAGGACTTCGTTGCCGCCCTCAAGCACGAGCTGCCAGAGGCGTTGCGCACCCTCCAGCACGGCAACATCGCCCCCGTCGACCTCGCCCAGGCATCGATCGGGCCGGGGATGGCCGTGTTCAGCCGGTACGCCAGAGTGCTGGAGCCGGACGGATCACCGATGCGCGTCCGAGCCGCCCTCGGGCTCATCAACCAGGCGCTCGACGAGCTGCTCGCCGAGCAGGAGGGCGAGTTCGACCCCGACACCCGCTGGGCGATCGCCTGGTACGAGCAGTTCGGGCTGGGGGAGTCCGCGTTCGGGACGGCGGAGACGCTTTCGAAGGCCAAGAACACCTCCGTCGAGGGACTCGTCCAGGCCGGCATCCTCGCCGCCTCCCGGGGCAAGGTTCGGCTCCTCGCCCGCGAGGAATACGCCGCCGGCTGGGATCCGGCCACCGACGCCCGGGTCCCTGTCTGGGAGGCGACCCAGCGCCTCGTCCAGGCGCTCCTGCGCGACGGGGAGCAGGCCGCCGCGGACCTCCTCGCCCGCCTTGGCGGCCTGGGCGACACGGCCCGCGACCTCGCCTACCGCCTCTACCACGTCGCCGAGCGAAAGGGCTGGACCGACGAGGCTCGCGCCTACAACGCGCTCGTCGTCGCCTGGACCGACCTCGCCCGCGGTGCGGAGTCGGCCCGCGCCGCCGGGCCCGCCCAGACCGAGCTGGGGTTCTGAGTGATGTTTCGGACAGCCCAGATGCGCGGGCTGACCCAACGCGCCTTTCCCACCGTGGCCGTCCGCCGCCGCAGGCGCAAGAATCCGTGGCAGAGCGCCTCGGCGTTCGGTACGATTCGGGCCTCCGTACCCAACCGCGTACCCAACCGCGTATTGACGATCGCTGATCTGGCGGCTATCGTTACGTTTACGCAACCGGGAGAGGCGCCTTTATCGCGACTCGCCGGGACGACGGTCCCACCCGGTTGCCTTCCTCTTTCCGGAGACCGTTGATGTACCTGTTGTACGTCGACGAGTCCGGAGACAGCGCCGGCACCTACTTCGTTGCCGCCGGCGCGCTCGTCCACGAGCAGGATGCCTTCAGGCTCGCGTCCCGACTTGACACCGCGATGTCCCGTCTCGGCCCGGAATGGCTGTCGCGGGAGGTGCACGCGCAGTTGCTCCGGACCGGGAAGGGCCCTTGGCGGCGGCTCGCGCGGGAGGAGCGTGTGGCGTTCCAGGCAAGGATCCCATCGTTGCTCACCCGACCCATCGCTGACGGCCGCAGTGTCGTCCTGTTCGCGGTCGCGATCGAGCAGCCGGCCTTCCCCGCCATCGACCCGGTGGAGCGCGCCTACGAGGAGCTCTTTCTCCGCGTCGACTCGTACCTTGGACGACTTCATGCCAGCGGCGACTCACATCGGTGCGTCGTCATTTCCGACGAGACGCACCTCGAGAAGCGGCTCCAGCTGTTGATGCAGGCGTGGCGGACCACGACCGGGCGCGTGCGTCGGTTGTCCGCATTCGCCGAAGTTCCCCTGTTTGCCGACTCGTCGGCCAGCCGGCTGCTCCAGTTTGCCGACTTCGTCGCGCACTGGACATACCGACGCTACGAGGCGGAAGACGCATCGGTCTTTGACCTGCTGGCGTCCCGGTTCGACCAAGCGGACGGGGTCGTTCACGGGCTCGCGCACCTGACGGCTGGCCGGGCAGTCTGCCCGTGTCCGGGCTGCGTGACACGTCGCGGACTCCCGGAACCACGCCGGGGCCGGGGGAGGTAGGGATGGCACTGACGAACAAGGAGCGGATCGGGCGGATGCTCGATCTCGTCGCGGCCGGCCTGCGGCCCGTCGTCGAGGAGGAGTTCACGAAGGCGTACGGGCCGGCGTGGGTGTCGGTCGTCGCCGCCGAGAAGGAGATGGCGACCGGCTCGTCGGTCTCCTCCGACCCGAACGATCCGCAGTTCCTGCTGAACGCGATCTTCTTCCACTGGAAGACGACCCTGGGCCGGACGCTCGGGACCGCCGAGCGGACCTATGTCGCCGAGCTCCGCGAGACTCGCAACCGCTGGGCGCACGCAGGTGAGAAGCCGTTCTCGACCGACGACGTCTATCGCGCCTACGACACGGCCGAGCGGCTCCTCCGGGCGGTGGCCGCGCCTCAGGCGGACGAGCTGATGCGGGCGAAGCTCGCCGCGCTGCGGGAGGGGTTCGAGGCCGCCGCGAAGGCCCAGGCGCGCCAGACGACGGCGACGGCGGTCTCGGCGCAACCGCTCAAGGGCCTGGCACCGTGGCGGAGCCTCGTCACCCCGCATCCCGACGTCGCCGCCGGGCGGTACCGCCAGGCCGAGTTCGCCGCCGACCTCGCCCAGGTCGCCCGGGGTGAAGGCGCGAACGAGTATGTCGATCCGCGCGAGTTCTTCGCCCGGACGTACCTCACCGAGGGGCTCCGGCTCCTGCTCGTCGGTGCCCTCCGACGGCTGACGAACACCGGCGGCGAGTCGGTGATCGACCTCCAGACGACGTTCGGCGGCGGGAAGACCCACTCGATGCTCGCGCTCTGGCACCTCGCCGACCCGAAGACGCCGATCACGAGCCTGCCCGGCCTCGAGGGGGTCCTCGGCGAGGCCGGCGTCACCGCCCTGCCCCGCGTCGCCCGGGCCGCGCTCGTCGGGACCGCCCTCTCGCCGATCACGCCGCGGGTGGTCGACGGGACGGAGATCCGGACCCTGTGGGGCGAGCTCGCCTGGCAGCTCGGCAGGGCCGCGGCCTTCGCGACCGTCGCCGAGGCGGACCGCCAGGCCGTCCCGCCCGGCGCCGATGCGCTCCGGGCGCTCCTCGTCGCGCACGCCCCGGTCGTCATCCTGGTCGACGAGTGGGTGACGTATGCCCGCCTCCAGTGGGGCAAGGACGCGCTGCCGGGCGGGACGTTCGACGGGGCGCTTTCGTTCGCCCAGCAGCTGACCGGCGCGGTCGACCAGGTGCCGGGCGCGCTGCTCGTCGTCTCGCTCCCCTCATCGGCGATCGAGGTCGGCGGCGAGGGCGGCCAGCGCGCGCTCGAGGCACTCAAGCACGTCGTTCACCGGGTCGACGCGCCGTGGCGTCCGGCGGCGGCGCAGGAGTCGTTCGAGATCGTCCGTCGGCGCCTCTTCGAGCCGCTCACCCCGGAGGGCGCAAAGGGCCGCGACGAGGTCGTCCAGCGCTTCGGCGAGCTGTACGCCCAGCACCCGGGCAGCTTCCCGTCCGAGACAAAGGAGAAGGCGTACCTCGAGCGGCTCCGGAACTGCTACCCGATCCACCCCGAGCTGTTCGACCGGTTGTTCGACGACTGGAGCACGCTCGAGCGCTTCCAGCGCACGCGCGGCGTTCTCAAGCTGATGGCCGCCGTCGTCCACACGCTCTGGGAGCGCCAGGACGGGAACCTGCTCATCCTGCCGGCGGCCGTCCCGCTCGACGACACGACGGTCCTGCCGCAGCTCACCCAGTACCTCGACGAGAACTGGACCCCGATCATCGAGAGCGACGTCGACGGCCCGGAGTCGCTCCCGCTCCGGCTCGATCGCGAGAACGGCGGAACCTACGGGCGCTACTCGGCCGCGCGCCGGGTCGCCCGGACGATCTTCCTGGGCTCGGCGCCGCTGCCGGCGGCCGCGAACCGTGGGATCGACGACCGGCGGATCCTCCTCGGCTCGGTCCAGCCGGGCGAGACGCCGGCGACGTTTGGCGACGCCCTGCGCAAGCTCGCCGGCCAGGCGACCTACCTGTACGAGCACAGCGGCCGCTACTGGTACGCCACCCAGCCCTCGGTCAACCAGCTCGCCCGCGACCGGGCCGAGCAGCAGGCCGAGGACGCGGTCGAGATGGAGATCGAGCGCCGGCTGAAGGCCGCCCTCGCCGACCGCGGTCCGTTCGCCCGCGTCCACGTCGCGCCGCGCTCGGCCGCCGACGTCCCCGACGATGACGAGGTCGCGCTCGTCGCGCTTGGGCCGGCGTATCCGTACGACGCAAAGGCCGCGACCTCCCGGGCGATGGAGGCGGCCGCCACGATCCTCGCCTCGCGCGGCGCCGGCGCCCGGCTGAACCAGAACATGCTCGTCTTCCTGGCCCCCGATCACCTCCGCCTGGCCGAGCTGAGCGCGGCCGTCCGCGAGTACCTCGCCTGGCGCTCGATCGTCGAGGACGGGGAGGCCGGGAGGCTGAACCTCGACGGCTTCCAGCGCAGCCAGGCGACGTCGCAGCGCGACGGCGCCGAGCAGACGATCCGGGCCCGCATCCCCGAGACGTACCAGTGGCTGCTCGTGCCCGGCCAGGCCGACCCGCTCGCGAAGCTCGCGGTCGAACCGGTCCGGGTGTCCGGAGGCGCCGACCCGCTCGCGGTCCGCGCCGGGGCGAAGCTCCGGAGCGCGGAACTGCTGATCACGAAGTTCGGCGGGGTGAACCTCCGGCTCGTCCTCGACGGGCCGCTCCGGGAGCGCTGGCAGGCCGAGCGCGCGTTCGGGCTGCGCCAGCTCTGGGCCTGGTTCGCCCAGTACCTGTACCTGCCGCGGCTGCGCGACATCTCGGTCCTCGAGGGCGCCGTCCGCGACGGCTCGTCGAGCCTGCTCTGGCGGACCGAGACGTTCGCCTACGCGGCCGCGCGCGAGGAGGGCGGCGAGTATCGCGGGGTCGTCGCCGGACGCCTCGCCGAAACACCCGTCACATCCACGAGCCTGATCGTGGACGGCTCGGTCCTGCCGGACCCGCTGCCCGGAGCGGAGCCGACGCGGCCGCTCGGGGGTGGTGTCGGCGCTGCGGCCGGGGGGTCGCTTGCGTCCGCGCCACCGCCGGCGCCGCGGATCCGGCGCTTCCACGGCGAGGTCACGTTGTCTGATCCGCGCCGTCCGATCCCCGAGCTCACGAAGGTCGTCGACGAGGTGATCGACCGACTCGCCCAGCAGACCGACGTCCGCCTCCGCGTCACGCTCGAGATCGAGGCCGAGCACGCGGCCGCGGACGGCTTCAGCGACGAGACGGTGCGCACGATCTCGGAGAACGCGAAGACACTCCGCTTCCGCGACTTCGGCTGGGAGAAGGAGTAGGGGCTCCGACGTTCGGAATTGCGCCCTGTCAATACCCCCCAGGGGTATACAAACCCGCTGTCAAGTGGTACACTGA
>CAYMBB010000058.1:5851-11002 GCA_964388515.1 uncultured Anaerolineaceae bacterium | reverse complement strand
GCGCGTTGACAGCATCGCCCGGCGATGCTAGAAAGCGGTGCCCCGATGTTGACGGCCGGCGTGCCGACCTGCGTCGGACGGGCCTCCGGCGCACCCGAAAGGACGATCCTCACGTGACCTTCCCGGAACTCGAGACGACGAAGCCGAGCGCGGCGAACACGACCCGAATCAAGCGCCAGCTGGCGGAGCAGGCGATCGCCCAGGCGACCCAGGCCCGGTGGGCCGAGGCGGCCGAGACGAACCGGCGAATCCTCGAACTCGGCCCGGACGTCGAGGCGGAGAACCGCCTGGCGAAGGCGTACTGGGAGCTCGGCGAGCTTGCCCTCGCCCGCGAGCACTACCAGGCTGCGCTCGCCCTCGACCCGACGAACCGGATCGCCGAGCGGAACATCGACCGCCTGAAGATCCTCCTCGTCGATGCCGGCGAGAAGACCGTGCCGGCCAAGGAGGGGAGCAAGGCCCCGGTCAGCATCTTCGTCGAGGAGACCGGCAAGACCGGCTTCGCGATGCTCACCGACCTGGCCGACTACCACGCCCTGGCCCAGGTGAACCCGGGTGACTACGTCGAGCTGGTCCCGGAGGGCAATCGCCTGATCGCGATCAGCAACGGCGTCCGGATCGGCGTCGTGGAGCCCCGCGTCGCAGCCCGGCTCCTGAAGCTGATGGCGGACGGCAACAAGTACGCCGCCGGGGTCACCTCGCTCGGGGCCAAGGACGTCCGGATCATCATCCGCGAGATCTTCCAGGACCCGCGCAACTATGGTCGCGTCTCCTTCCCGACCGCCGCCAAGTCGACCGACCTGCGCCCGTACACGAAGGGGACCCTGATCCGCGAGGAGATGGAGCTCGAGGAGGAGCTCGAGGAGGACGAGGAGGACGAGGGGATCGAGGACCTCGACCGCGTCCTGCCCTCCGAGGTGACGAGCGAGGAGGCGTTCGAAGAGGAGCCCGACGAGCTCGACGAGCCGTAGGCCGCGCTCCCGCCCCGCCGGGGGCGGGGAGCGGAAGGGCGGGTGCCGGCAGGCGCGATCGCGGGCGCGTCCCGGCCCGATCGCGGGCGCGCGCGTCCCGGCCCGATCGCGGGCGCCGGGCGCGTCCCCGCCCCAGCGCGTGCGCATCCGGGTCCGATCGCGGCCGGGAGCGGCTCGAGCGGGGGCCGGCCGAACCCCGCCGCAGCGTTTGCACCGGAGCGCGCAGCAGGCGCCCCGAGGTCCGGTCGACGGGCCGTCGGCCGGTGCGCCGTCGGCCGGTGCGGCGTGCGGCCTGCGGCGTGCGGCCTGCGGCGTGCGGCCTGCGGCGTGCGGCCTGCGGCGTGCGCAACCCTCGTTATTGCCCGCCCCCAGAGCACAACGTGGGAGGCGGCCGGTCGGCCGCGCCCGTGGCACGACCAAATCGGGCCCGGATCATCGTCAATGCACTCCTCGAGCGCATTAGCGAGCCTTCCGGGGCCGGATCGACGGTTGCCGAGGACCGCTGTCCCCCTGGCTGGTGCGAGCTTCCGCGTAGCGCTCCCGCCGCTGGCATTGACGAGGGAAGCCGGAGGCCGCGCGTGGCCCACGGCCCGGCCGGGGGCAGGACGACGGCGCCGGCAGGCCCGACGGGCAGGCGCCGGGCGAGGGAAACCGGACGCGGAGCAGGCCCGTGGCTTACGGCCCGGCCGAGGCGGGAGGACAACGCCGGCAGGCCCGACGGGCCGGCCTTGGGAGCGACGACCTCGTCTGGCACAATGCCGGCGATGACCGGCCGCGATCTCGTGCTGCGCTCGGAGCCCGGTTTCTCCCTGCCCGCCTTCGAGCGGATCGCCCCGCCGCCGCCGCCGGACCAGGTGGCCACCTGGATCGAGGCGGCGAGCCGGCCGGGCGACGTCGTGCTCGACCTGAACAGCCGCGGCGGCTGGGTCGCCCGGGCGGCGATCGATCGCCAGCGCCGGGCGATCGTGCTCGAGTCGAACCCGCTCACGCGCCTCCTGGCCGAGGTCGTCCTCCGGCCGCCCGACGTCCGCCACCTCGACGCGGCGTTCCAGGCGATCGCCGCCTCGCCCCGCCAGCAGTCGAGCCTGAAGGTCTCGATCGGCGAGCTGTTCACGACCCGTTGCCCGCGCTGTGGGCGCGCCGTCGTCGCCGACGAGTTCATCTGGGAGGCGCCGGCCGATCGCCGGGCGGGCGATGACGGCCCGCGACTCGTCCGCAAGCACTACCGCTGCCTCGCCTGTCGGGACCAGGTCGGCGGCGGCGATCAGCGCCACGAACCGGTCGACGCCGCGGACGTCGAGCGCGCCGCAGCGGTCGAGACGCGCGGCCCCGCCTGGCACGCGCTCCATGACCGGTTCCCCGTGCGCGATGGCGACCAGGCGCTCGTCGACCAGCTCCTCGAGCTGCACAGCCCGCGCCAGCTGCTCGGGCTCGAGGCGATCCTGGTCCGGATCGAGACGGACCTGCGCGCCGCGCCGGTCCAGGCCGCGCTTCGCCTCGCGCTCCTGCATGCGCTGCTGCCGGCCAGTCGCCTGAACGGGTTCCCGGGCCGCGTGGCCGGCGTCCGGATCGTCGGCGGTCGGCTCCGGCCGCCGACGAGCAGCCAGTGGCGCGAGCGAAACCCCTGGCTCGCCTTCGAGGACGGCTATCGGGTCGTGCGGGGGTTCGTCCAGCGCCTCGAGGGAAGCGCGCCCGGGCCGGTCCAGGCCCGTCTGGGCGACGACATCCGGAGCCTCGCCGAGGGAGCGACGACGGCCGTCGTCCGGCTCGCCACCCCGACCGCCCTGCGCGCCCTCGCCGCCGAAGCCGGCACGGTCCGGCGACAGTTCGGTCAGCCGCGGGTCCGGCTCGTCCTCGGCCAGGCACCGCTCCGAGCGAGCCAGGAGCGACTCTCGTACACGTATCTCGCCACGAGCTGGGTCCTCGGCCGCGAGGCAGCCGCCCTCCTGCCGCTCGAGGCGCTCTTCGGACCGAAGAGCCGGGTGCCCTGGGACTGGCAGGCCGCCTCGCTCCGGCGAAGCCTGGCTGGTGCCGAGGCGCTCCTGGGACCGGACAGCCGGGCGATCCTGCTGATCGAGTCCGGAGGCGGACCGGAGGCGCTCGTGGCGGCGGTCCTGGGCGGCGTCGGGGCGGGCTATCGACTCGTCGCCGCGCGACTCGCCGAACACGGTGACGAGGCCGGGAGCACGGTCGAGCTCGCGCCGCCCGGGGCGATCCTGCCCGATGGGCCGCGGACGCGGGCGAACGTCGGCCTGCCGCCGCTGCCAGGCGGCGCCGGTGACCCGGACTTCGTCCCCGGTCGGGGGCTCTTCGCCCCACCGGAGCGGTTCGACCGGCGTCCGTTCTCGGCCGCCGAGCTCGCGCGCACCGTGACCGAGACCGCGGTCGCGGTCCTCCAGGCCCGTGGTGAACCGGCCCGCTACGAGCAGCTCCTCGGCGAGATCCTGGTCGGGCTCGACCGGGCCGGGCAGCTGCGGCGGCTGGTGGTGCCCGGGCCGGCCGAGGGATCAGGCGCGGGCGAAGCGGCGGAAGCGGCGGACCGTACGCCGGGCCGCGAACCCGGCCACGACCCGGGCGGCGAGCCGGACGGGGACGCCGAGCGCGAACCTCCGCGCGAGGGCGTCCTGGCCGCCGCCCGCCGGCGTGCTCGCCTGCCGGACACCTTGGTCGCCGCCGCTTCGAACGGCGACCAGGTCGAGACGCTGCTCGGGCTCATCCAGGCCGAACTGGCCCGCCCCGACCATCGGCGCCTGCGCGAGATCGAGCCCGGTCGCTGGTGGCTCCGCTCGGCGGAGGACCAGGCGGCGGCGGCCGTCCCGCTCGCCGACCGCGTCGAGTGGGCCGTCTACAGCCTCCTCTCGACCGCGGGCGGACTCTCGGAGGCCGCGTTCTTCGAACGGATCGCGCGCCTCTTCAGCGGCCACGACCTGCCCGACGAGGCGATCGTGCGGGCCTGCCTGGAGAGCTACCGGAGCCGGGCGAGCACGCCCGACGCCCTCCAGACCGGCGACGATCTCGCCCGGCGCTCGGCCGAGCATTCGGAGCTGATCGCGCTCCTCGCCGACCTGGGCCACCGACTCGGGATGTCGGTCTGGATCGGCCGCCGGGAGCAGGAGCACCGCGTCCGAGGCCGGCCCCTGGCCGCCTGGCTCGACGCCCGCGAGCAGCGCGCCTACCTGCCCCTGATCGCCCGGGCACCGGCCGAGGAGCTCGAGCAGGTCGACTGCATCTGGTACGTCCGGGGCCGGGCGGTCCTCCTGTTCGAGGTCGAGTGGACGGCGATCCTCTCCGAGCCGGTCCTGCGCCGTCATCGGCGGATCCCCACCAGCGACCAGATCGTCCGCTTCCTGGTCGTCGCCCCCGAACGAACCGGGCTCGTGCGCTACAAGCTCGAGCGCTCGCCGCTCCTCCGGGTCGCCCTCGAGGAGGCGAACTGGCACATCCTCAAGTGGAACCACCTGCGCACGTTCGCGGCCCGGGAGGCGCCCACCCTGGCCGATCTCGAGCCGTTCCTCGGTCTCGACCCGGCCGCCGACCGGACGGGCGAACAGCTCGGGTTGTTCGAGTGACCGGGTGGGCGTGCGGGCCCGCGCCCGCGCCGCGTCCACGCCCGCGCCGCGTCCACGCCCGCGCCGAGCCCGCGCCCGCGCCGAGCCCGCGCTCGAGCTGAGCCCACGCCCGGTGACTGGGCGCAACGCGCTACGCTGGTGGCCGACAGTCGGCTGTCCCGGTCGGCCACGCCGGGCGGGCGCCCGCGCGGCATGATTCCGCCGCTCAGACCGGCCGTGCACCTGCACGGCCCAAGCCAGGGGGAGACCCTCGTGACACAGATCCAGCCGGCCCCGTCGGCCGTCAACGAGCTCGCCGACCGCTTCTGGGATGCACTCCTCGAACTCGACCCGACGACCGCCACGCTCTACGGTGACGAGCGGTTCGACGATCGCCTGGAGGATCCAGGGCCCGAGGGCCGGGCGCGGCTGCGCGCCCTCCACGAGACGACCCTCGACGCGGCGCTGGCGATCCCGGACGCGGGCCTGAGCATCGAGGAGCGGATCACGCGCGACATGATCCGGGTCGTCTGTGAGCTCGGCATCGAGCAGAACGACCAGCGGATGGACCTCTTCAAGGCGGTCGACCAGATGGCCGGCCCGCAGACCCTCCTGCCCCAGCTCACCCGGTT
>CAYMBB010000058.1:2579-5751 GCA_964388515.1 uncultured Anaerolineaceae bacterium | reverse complement strand
TTCGCCTACTACTACCCGCCGAACGCCGACGGCTCGCGGCCGGGGACGTACTACGTCAACACGTACGACCTCACGTCGCGTACGTACAGCGCGCTCGCCTCGACGACCTACCACGAGGCCGTGCCCGGGCACCACTTCCAGATCGCGCTCGAGATGGAGCACCCCGAGCTGCCCGCCTTCCGGCGTCTCGGCTCGCGGCTCGTCGGCGGCGCGTATGCCGAGGGCTGGGGCCTCTACAGCGAGCGGCTGGCCGACGAGATGGGCCTCTATCGCTCGGAGGCGGAGCGGTTCGCGATGCTCGACGCGCAGGCGTGGCGGGCGGCGCGGCTCGTCGTCGACACCGGGATGCACGCCCTGCGCTGGAGCCGCCAGCGGTCGATCGAGCTCCTCCTCTCGGCCGGCCTGACCCGGACGAACGCGGTGATCGAGACCGACCGCTACATCACCTGGCCGGCCCAGGCGCTGACCTACAAGGTGGGCCAGCGGGAGATCGAGCGGCTCCGGCGCGAGCTGGCGGCACGTGACGGCTCCCGGTTCGACCTGCGCGCCTTCCACGACGCGATCCTGGGCCACGGTTCGCTGCCGCTGGCGACGCTGGCCCGGGAGCTGCCGGGCTGGCTGGCGGCGCCAGCCTGAGCGTCGGAGACGGTCGAGGCGTGCGCTGATGACGACGCTGATGCGTCGCGAGATCGGCGAGCAGCCGGCGGTCCTGGCCCGGACGCTCGAGACGCTCGCCGCCCCGGTCGAGGCGGTTGCCGGGACGTTCGCGGCACGCGGTATCCGGACGATCGTGACCTGCGGGCGCGGCAGTTCGGACCACGTCGCGCGGTACGCCTCATACCTGTTCACGATCCACGCCGGCCTCCTCGTCGCGGATCTCACACCCTCGATCGTGACCGCCTACGGCGTGACGCCGGCCCTGCCCGACGCGGCGCTCCTGGCGATCTCGCAATCCGGCGCGGCGGCGGACATCCGGGCCGTGGCGGCCGCGGCGCGGGCCGAGGGCGCACCGGTCGTGGCGATCACGAACGTCGCGGACGCGCCGCTCCTCGAGGTCGCCGACCACGCCCTCGTCACGCCGGCTGGGCCGGAGCGGAGCGTGCCGGCCACGAAGACGTTCACCGCCGCCCTGGCGACGGTCGCGCTCCTGGGCGGCGTGCTGGCCCGACGCGGTGGCTCGGCGGCGGGGCTCGAGGTGGGGGACCTGGCGCGGGTGCCGGACGCCGTCGAGCGGGTCCTCGCCCTCGAGCCCGAGCTGGCGGGGCTCGGGGCCCGTCTGAAGGGTCGCGACCGGTGCGTCGTCATCGGCCGCGGCTACAACCGGGCGACCGCCTCCGAGGTGGCGCTGAAGATCCAGGAGACGAGCTACCTCTCGGCCCAGGACTACGGCGCTTCCGACTTCCTCCACGGGCCGGTCGCGGTCGTGGAGCCAGGCTTCGACGTCCTGGTCATCGTCGCCCCCGGCCCCACGGCGGCCACCGTCCTGGCCGTCGCCGCCCGCGCCCGGGAGCTTGGCGCCCGGGTTGCGGTGATCTCCGACGGGCCGATCGATCGCGCCGCGATCGCGGCCGCCGCCGACGCCCATGTCCACCTCGGAACTGGCCTGGCCGAGCCGCTCACCCCGATCGCGTTCGCGGTCGCGGGCCAGCTGGTCGCCCTCCACCTCGCCCTCGCCGAGGGGCGCTCGCCGGACGTGCCGCGGGCGCTCCGGAAGGTAACGGTGACCCGGTGAGTGGCGAAGGCTCGCCACTACTCCCTCCGCCCTCCTCCCGCCCGCGTACCTCCGTTGCCCTGCGGCCCGGCGCCTAGCTGTCGAAGCCGATCCCGAGCGCGTCGAGCGTCCGCAGGAGCAGCCCCCGGCGACCCTCGTTGCGATCGGCCCGGTCGAGCTCGTGGCGGACGGCCGCGACGGCGAGGTAGCGGAACGGCTCGGGCGGGAAGGGGAACGGCCGGGTCCGGACGAAGCGGAGACGGAGCAGGTCAGAGTCGGGCCGGAGGATGAAGTCGCGGACGATCCCGGCCGCCCAGCGGCTCGCCCCGACGCCGAGGCCGGTATAGCCCAGGGCGTATGTCAGCCGCCCGCCGAGCGCATGGCCGAACGTGACCGTGAACCGGCTCGTGGTGTCGATCGCGCCGCCCCAGCGATACGGGAAGCGCAGGTCGGCGAGCTGCGGGAAGGCGGCCCGGAAGTGCGCCTCGAGCTTCGCGAACGTGGCCGGCCGGCGGTCGAACCGGGGACCGACGCCGTTGCCGAAGTGGTAGACGGCGTCGTAGCCGCCCCACAGGATCCGGTCGTCGGCCGTGAGCCGGAAGTAGTGGAACTGGTTGTTCGCGTCGGACATCCCTTCGCGACCGCGCCAGCCGATCGAGGCCCGCTGCTCTGGCGTGAGCGGTTCCGACACGAGGACGTAGTCGTAGACCGGAACGAAGAGGCTCTGGAGCCGGCGGAACCAGCCCGAATAGGCCGAGGTCGCGACGACGACCTGTCCGGCGCGGACCTCGCCGCCCGCCGACCGGACGACGACCCCGCCGGGCACGCGTTCGACCCCGGTGACGCGGGTTCGCTCGTGGATCCGCACCCCGCGCTCGAGTGCGACCCGCTTCAGGCCCTGGCACAGCTTCGCCGGGTCGAGGAGCACGGTCCGCTCCGGTGAGCCGCGCAGGCCGGCCTGCCAGAGCGGCGAGTGGACGGCGGCCCGGACCGCCTCGCGATCGAGGAACTCGAGCGGCTCGCCGTGGCGGGCCGACTCCTCCGCCCAGGTCCGGAACTCGTCGACCTGGTATGCCTGGTCGGCGACGGTGAGCATCCCGGTCGGCTCGAGGTCGCAGTCGATCCCGTTCGCCCGGGTGAACTCGACGAGCGCGCGCAGGTTCTCGACCCCCTCGCGCTCGAGGACGTCCAGCTCGTCGGGGAAGTGGCGCAGGCCGTTGGCCAGACCGTGGGTCAGGCTCGCCTCGCAGAACCCGCCGTTGCGACCGCTCGCCCCGAAGCCGACCGTCTCCATCTCGAGCACGGCGACCCGCAGGTCCGGCTGTGTCTCGATCAGCCGGACCGCCGTCCAGAGGCCCGTGAACCCGCCGCCCACGATCGCCACGTCGGCCGTCATCCGGCCGCGCAGCGGCGGCTCGGGATCGGGGTGGACACCGGCCAGCCAGTAGCTGATCGGCTCGT
>CAYMBB010000058.1:0-2479 GCA_964388515.1 uncultured Anaerolineaceae bacterium | reverse complement strand
TTGCGGGCTGATCATCGGGGCGTCTCCGACCGGCTCATCGCGGCTCCTTGGTCTGCGCGCATCGCAGTCACCAGCGGATCATCGGGCGCGTATTTCGTTGCATAGCATAGCCATTCGTGCGAATATCGTGTTGACGTGGGACGCGCCGGTGTGGGAAGATGCCCGCACCCCCGTCCCGACCAGCGCAACACGATCGGTCGCCGTTGCGACAGCCGCACTCCGGGCGCCTCGGCGCGCCGGCGTGCTCCGCGTCCGACGGGGCCTGCCGGAGGAATCATGGCCACCGAACCCGCCGCCCGCCCGACGCCGAGCCTCAAGCGCACCGTCCAGCACGCGATGTACGCGCGGGCCCTGCGCACGCTGCCCGGCGGCACCGACTCGAACTTCCGGGCCTGGGGCGAGGACACGATCTACGTCGACCGGGGCAAGGGCTCGCATGTCTGGGACCTCGACGGCAACGAGTACATCGACCTCCGGATGGGCTACGGCCCGGTCATCCTCGGCCACGCCGACGAACGGGTCGACGACTACGTCAACGAGCGGATGCGCCGCGGCGTCAGCTTCTCGCTCACCTCGGAGGACGAGGTCCGGGCGATGGAACTCCTGTGCGAGCTGAACGGCTGGCCGAAGAAGGCGCGGATGACGGTCTCGGGCACGGAGGCGACGATGCACGCGATGCGCGTCGCCCGGGCCGCGACCGGCCGGACGAAGATCGTCAAGTTCGAGGGCCAGTACCACGGCGTCCACGACTACGCCCTCGTGAGCGTCACCCCGAACCCGAACCAGATGGCAGGGCTGGGGTCCGACGAGAACCCGGTCGCGCTCGCCTGGGGCCGGGGCATCCCCGAGGTGGTCACGAAGACGATCATCCCCGCCCGCTACAACGCGCTCGACGTCCTGCGCCGGATCTTCGAGCGCGAGGGGGACGACATCGCGGCGATCATCATCGAGCCGGTGCTCGGCAATGCCCAGGGGATCCTCCCCCAACCCGGGTTCCACGAGGCGATCCGGGCCCTGACGCGGGAGTTCGGCGCCCTGCTCATCTTCGACGAGGTGAAGACCGGCTTCCGGTTCGCCCGGGGCGGGGCGGCCGAGTACTTCGGGATCACGCCGGACCTCGCCACGTACGCCAAGGCGATGGGCAACGGCTACCCGGCCGCCGCCTTCGCCGGCACGGAAGAGGCGATGAGCGTCCTGCCGGACAAGGTGAGCCACGGCGGCACGTACGCCGGCAACCGGGTGGCCGCGGCGGCCGCGACGAGGACGCTCGAGATCCTGCGCGACACGAACGCGCTCGAGACGATCCGGGCGACGGGCGAGCGGATCCAGGCCGGCCTGGCCGAGGTGATCGGGCGGCGTGGCCTGCCGTACGTCTTCACCGGCCACCCTTCGATGTTCGGGGTGATGTTCACCGACAAGGCCCCGACCGAGTACCGCCAGTGGGCTGACACGGACCACGAGCTGTATGACGCGGTGGCGGTCGGGATGCACGCCCGGGGCGCGATGCCCGAGCCCGACTCGCGCGAGCCGTGGTTCGTGTGCGAGGCGCACGCCGCCGGCGACGACGTCGACCGGATCGTGACGATCTTCGCCGAGTCGCTCGACGCGGCGCTCGAGGGTCGTGCCCACGGCCAGGTGCCGCGCCACGGTGAGGCGGTCGCGCCGGCCGCGGCCGACGGCTGAGAGTCCGGGCGTCCGATGGTCCTCGACGGCAACGCGGTCCGCTCCGTTGACCGCGCCGCGGCGCTCCTGCTCGCGCTGGGCGAGAGCCAGGGGGAGGCCGGGGTGACCGAGCTGGCGCGCCGGCTCGGCCTCCACAAGTCGACCGCATCGCGCCTGCTCGCGACGCTCGAGCGGCGGGGCCTCGTGGAGCAGGACGGCGAATCGGGCAAGTACCGGCTCGGGCTCGTCGTCATCCGGCTTGCCGAACAGGCCGAACGGACGCTCGACCTGCGCGGGATCGCGATGCCCGAGCTCGAGCGGGTCGCCCGCCTGACGCGCGAGACGGTCAGCCTGGCCGTGCTCGATGGGGACGAGTCGCTGACGGTGGCCCAGGCGGATGGCCCGAACCTGATCGCGGTTGCCGACTGGACGGGTCGCTCGACGCCGCTCCACTGCGTGGCCAGCGGCAAGGTACTGCTCGCGGCGCTTGCCGAGCGGGAGGTGCTGCGGATCGTGCGGCGCGGCCTCGTGCGCCACACCGAGCGCACGATCGTCGAGCTCGAGCCGCTCCTCGAGGAGCTCGCCCGGGTCCGGCGCCGTGGCTATGCCACCGCCCTGGGCGAGTTCGAGGTCGGGCTGAACGCGGTGGCGGCGCCGGTCGTGGACGCGCGCGGGTCGGTGATCGCCGCGGTGGACATCTGGGGCCCGGCGTTCCGCCTGACCCCGCGCCGGTTGCCCGAGCTGGCCGCCCTGGCCCGCGAAGCGGCGGCCACGATCTCGGCCCGGCTGAGCGGCACGCTCACGTAGCCTGCCGGGC
>CAYMBB010000057.1:0-11010 GCA_964388515.1 uncultured Anaerolineaceae bacterium | reverse complement strand
GCGCAGCGCGGCGTCGAGGCGCTCGAGCGCCCCCGGGGCGAGGCGACCGACACGCGCTTCGAGCAGCGCGGACGGCACGGTGACGAGCTGGTCGGCCTTGATCCAGCCGTCGCGGTCGAGCCCCGACTCGTGGCGGCTGACCGGTACGCGATGCGGCCGCGGCAGGTCGTCGCGTGGCGGCGCGCTGGTCATGGGGCAAACGATCACGGTGCCCGACCTGGCGAATCGATCCGCCTGGACGACGACCGCGGGCCGGCGCCCGAACTGGACGTGACCGCCGAGATCCGGGAACACCAGCATCGCGATGTCGCCCCTCCGTGGACCGACGGTGGGGGCGGCACGCCCGATGCTCACCACTCCACCTCGGCGAAGAGCGCGGCCGCGTACGGCAGGAACGCCTCTGCGATCGCGACGCTCTCGTCGCGGTCCGCGTCGAGGGCCGCGTCGAGGGCGGCCTGATCCTCACGCTCGAAGTGCTCTCGCAGGGCGACCGCGACGACCCCGCTCAGGGACGATCCGTCCCGCCCGGCCTCTGCGCGCGCCCTGACCACCAGCCCCGCGGGCAGGCTGACGGACACCTTGTCGGCGAGCTCCGTTGCGTACGGCGCCGCCGACTCGCGCGCAGCCCGCTGGGTACGACGCGTGGTACGACCAGTCATGGCCATACGGTACGACCAGGGTCGGCGCCAGTCAAGGATCAGGCGCTGACGAGGTCGACGAGGGCCCCCGTCCGGACGAGGTCGATGGCCGCGGCGAGGTCGCGGCCGGGTTCGCGATCCGCGTCGAGGTGCCGCACCCGCGCCCGCACCCGCCGGTGCGCCTCGAGGACCCCCGCGCCCGGGACGCGGGCGGGCCCACCGTGGGTACCATCAGCCACCGACCCCAGCCGGAAGTCGAGCGCCTGGGCGGCGCACAGGAGCTCGATCGCGACCACCCGCTCGACGTTCTCGGCGATCGCTCGCGCATGGCGGGCCGAGATCGAGCCCATCGAGACGTGGTCCTCCTGGTTCGCGCTGGTGGGGATCGAGTCGGCGCTCGCCGGGTGGGCCAGGACCTTGTTCTCCGAGACGAGGGCCGCGGCGGTGTACTGGTAGATCATCATCCCGGAGTTCGTCCCGGAGGCCGCGGCAAGGAACGGGGGCAGGCCGCCCGACAGCCGGGCGTCGAGCAGCAACGCCGTCCGCCGCTCGCTGATCGACCCGAGCTCGGCGACGGCGAGCTTGGCGAAGTCGAGGGCCAGGGCGAGCGGCTCGCCGTGGAAGTTGCCGCCGCTGATCACCCGGCCACCGCCGGTCGCGAGCGTCCCCTCGCCCGCCACCCCGCCCTCGGGGAAGACGAGCGGGTTGTCGGTCGCGCTGTTCAGCTCGATGTCGAGCACGCGCCGGAGGTGGTCGAGCGCGTCGCGGACGGCGCCGTGGACCTGCGGCACGCAGCGAAGGGAGTACGGGTCCTGGACCTTGTGGGCCGAGCCGTGGTGGCTCTGCTGGAGCCCGGAGTCGCGCAGCAGGTGGCGCAGCTCGGCCGCGACCGCCACCTGGCCGGGGTGCGGCCGGGCCAGCTGGTAGGCCGCGGCGAACGCGACGTCCGTGCCCAGGAGCGCCTCGACGCTCATCGCCGCAGCGACACTCGCGGTCCGCGCCAGGCGGTCCGCGTCGGTCAGGAAGAGAGCGGCCAGGGCGCCCATCATCTGGGTCCCGTTCAGAAGCGCCAGCCCCTCCTTCGCCTCGAGCGTCAGCGGCTCCAGGCCGAGCTCCCGGAGCGCGACGAGGGCCGGCAGCCGCTGCCCGTTCAGCTCGACCTCGCCCCGTCCGATCAGCGGCAGGGCGAGATGGGCGAGCGGGGCGAGATCCCCGGACGCCCCGACGGAGCCCTGCTCGGGCACGACCGGATGGAGACCGGCGTCCAGGAAGGCGCACATCCGGTCGACGAGCAGCGGCCGGCAGCCCGAATGACCGAGCGCGAGGGTGTTCGCCCGGAGCAGGAGCATCGCTCGCACGACCTCGGTCGGGAAGGCCGGCCCGACCCCCGCTGCGTGGCTCATCAGGAGGTTCTCCTGGATCCGGCCGACGTCCTCGGGTTGGATGAACGTCGTGGCCAGGTCGCCGAACCCGGTCGTCACGCCGTAGACGACCTCGCTGGCCGAGACGAGGCGCTCGATCACCTCCCGTGCCTCCTGCATCCGCCGGCGAGCGGTCTCGTCGAGGACCGCCCGGGCACCGTGGCGAGCGACCGCCTCGACATCCGCGACGGTCAGGTCGGCGCCGGTGAGGACGACGGGATCACGAACGGTTTCTCCCGACTCGGCGGTCGGCGGGTGGTCCGGGCCGGGGTGGGGGTCGATCACAGGGCTGAGGATAGTCGGCTATGCTGCCGGGCGTGTCGCCTCGACCCCACCCGAGCGGTGCCCGCATCCTGGCGCGTCGCCCCTCCGCCGATCACCTGCGCCCCCGGCCGATCGCTGACCTCCGATGCTCGCCTTCATCGACCAGATCGTCATCCCGTTCCTGAGCAGCCTGTACGGGGCGGTCGGCTACCTCGGCGTCATGCTCGCCATGACGATCGAGTCGGCGATGATCCCGCTCCCGTCCGAGCTGATCCTGCCCTTCGCCGGCTTCCTCGTCTCTCACCCGGCGAAGATCGAGCCGCTGACCAGCGGACCGTGGAACTACTGGGTCGTCGTGGTCGTGGCGACACTCGGCAACACCATCGGCTCGCTCATCGCCTACGCGATCGGGGCGTGGGGCGGACGGCCGTTCCTCGAGCGCTACGGCCGGTACCTCCTGATCCGCCAGCACGAGATCGAGCTGGCCGACCACTTCTTCGAGCGCTGGGGCGGCCCGACCGTCTTCTTCGGTCGCCTCCTGCCGGTCGTCCGGACGTTCATCAGCTTCCCGGCCGGCGTGGCGCGGATGCCGCTCCGCCCGTTCATCGCCTACTCGACGGCCGGCGCGCTCCCCTGGTCGATGCTCCTCGTCTACGCCGGCACGGTCCTGGGCGACAACTGGGTGGCGATCCGGCACGCGCTCCAGCCGTTCGACCTGCTGATCGCGGCCGGCGTGGCGGCCGGCATCGTCGCCTTCGCCTGGTGGCGGCTCGGGATGCCGGGCTGGCGCCGGGCGACGCCGCCGCCTGAACTGCCACCGGAGGGCTGAACCGAAGGCACGGGTGGGGACGGGCGGCCGCGGGGCGGCCGCGGGAGCCGCGCGCGACCGAGGGGTGCGGGCCGCGGGTGGCGGCGGGCGGCGGCGAGTTGGCGGCGAGTTGGCGGCGAGTTGGCGGGCTGGTCAGCTGGGGGCACGATCGCGTGCGACAATGCGCCCCGGAGGTGCTCCGCGAAGATGACCGACGATCACGTGACCGACAGCCACCAGCCGATGGACGACGCCGCCGAAGCCCTCCGACCGGAAGAGCGCGGAGCCGGCGTCGGGCACGCGCACGGCGACAATCGCGCCGACGCCCACGGCGAGCACGCCGACGCCCACGGCGACAATCACGCCGAGCACGCTGACGCCCACGCCGACGCCCACGCCCATGACGAGATGTCGCTCGGGCCGGTGGACGTGGCGGCCTGGGGTGCAGGGATCCTGGGTGTTGCGCTCGGACTCGTGACGGCGTTCAGCTTCGCGCTCTCGACCGGGCTGATCGCCTCCTGATCCCGGCCCGCGGCCCCGCAGCCCGGCCGCTCAAGAGGGCGTTCTTCGCAGGAGGACAAACTGCGGGAGCCCGACGGTCTCCAAGCCCAGGCGCGCCCGGGAAGAGCGTGATTCGGCCGTCTTGTTCTTCGCAGGCAGTCATCCGGCGCACGCGCGGGGCCGCCCGGGACCAGGATCGGCCGGGGGGCGCCCACAAGGCCGGTTTGTTCTCTGCCGCAGAACGCCGCCCGATACGGCAGGCGCGGTCGCTGGCGCGGCGGCACGGTCAGCCCCCGCCGGCGATCGCCAGCGGGTGACCGGCGTGACGCAGGTCGGCCTGGGTCCGGGCGGCGCGCATCAGGTGCGTCATCAGGAGCGCGTTCGTCACCGGCCCGACCCCGCCCGGTACGGGCGTGATCGCCGATACGACCTCCTTCGCGGACTCGAAGTCGACGTCACCGACGAGCCGGCCGTCGACGACATTGATCCCGACGTCGACCACGACCGCGCCCGGCTTGAGCATCGCCCCGGTGACGAGCCGGGGGCGGCCGACGGCGACGACGGCGATGTCGGCGGTGCGCAGGACCCCGGCCAGGTCGCGGGTCTTCGAATGGCAGATCGTGACCGTCGCATTCTCGCGCAGCAGGAGGATGCTCGCCGGCTTGCCGACCACGTTCGACCGACCGACGACGACGGCATGCCGACCGGCGATCTCGATCCCCGAGCGCTTGAGCAGCTCGACCGCCGCCTGCGCGGTCGTGGGCAGGAATCCGGCATAGCCGAGGGTCATCAGGCCGGCGTTCAGCGGGTGGATGCCGTCGATGTCCTTGGCCGGATCGAGGGTCTCGATCACCGTGCTCAGCGGGATCCGCTTCGGCAGCGGCATCTGGACGATGATCCCCGAGACGAGCGGGTCCTCGTTCAGCTCGGCGATCCGGCGCCGGACCCGGGCCGCCGAGACGCGACCGGGAATCTCGACCAGGCGCCCCTCGACCCCGACGTTCCGGCAGCCCTTGAGGATCTGCTGGAGGTAGACGGCGGACGGAGCGTCGCGACCGACGAGGACGACGGCCAGGGTGGGGACGTAGCCGTGACGCCGCCGGAACGCCGCGACGTCTGCCTTGACCGTGGCGCGGATCTCGGCCGCGATCGGGGCCCCCGCTAGGAGTCGCGGTTCGCTCATCCGGGTCTCACTCCCCGCTCTCCCCCGCCACTCAGCCCTGCCGGTCGGCCGCCGGCAGCGGGTCGTGCGCCGGCCGCGGGTCGTGCGCCGGCAGCAGACCGCCCGTCGGCAGCGGGTCGCGCTCGATCCCGGACCGGACCACCCCGCGCGTGGTGGCGGCGAGCGACTCGACCCGGCCAAGGAGGGCGGTAACCCGCTCACTGACCTCGGCCGCCCAGGACGGATCGCCGACCGACGGCAGGTTCACGAGCACGTTCTCGGCGGCGCCCCGGGCCGCGGCCTCGGCGAGGTACGAAGCAACCGACAGGTCACTCGAGGCGTTCCGGTTGCTCCGGCCGGCGAGGGCCTCGGTGGCGCTGACGAGCTCCAGGCACGCCTCGACACAGGCCAGTGGCACCTCGGCCGCGACCCGGGCAGCGGAGCGCAGCGCCTCGGTCCGGGCGGCCTTCTCGTCGTCCGTTCCGCGCGGCAGCTTCATCGCCGCGGCGAACGCCGCGAACGCGGCGGCGTCCTCGTCGGCCAGGGCGAGAAACTGGTCCGCCAGGCGCTGCCCGAGGGCGCCCGCCTCGAGGTGGGTCGCCGCGTGGGCCGCGTACCGCTCGCGCCCGGCCGAGAGACCGGCGACCATCGCCACGAGCGCCGCCCCCAGGCTGGCGGCGATCGCCGACGCCGATCCGCCGCCGGGAACCGGTTCGGAGGACGCGAGCCGTTCGACGAATGCCTCGACCGTCAGGTCCCGGAAGCGCCCCGACCCGATCGTGTGTTCCACGCCCGGGATTGTAGGCGCATCGCGCGGCGGCGGACGGGCCACCGTGACGGCCGAGCGAGGCGCGCCCGGAGGCCGGCAGGGGCGGGGCGGGCGCGTACCGGCACGCCCGCCCCGCTGCCGGAACCGCCGGTCGAGTGGGAGGAGCACCGACCGGCCGGGGCCGTCCCCGTGGCGGAAACGAGGCGGAACTCGACCTCAGGCTACCGATCGCTCCTCGTCGAGGCCCTCGATCGTCCAGCGCCGCGACCGGTGCCGGAAGCTGAGCGCCAGCCGGGCGCGCGGGGTCTCGACCTCGAAGATCGTCCGTGGCCCGATCGCCACGTGGTAGGCGGAGTCCTCGTGGCGTACGAGCGTCAGCGCCGTGACCGGCAGGCGCTCCGTTCCCCACGTGATCTCGAGCGGCCGGCCGTCGAGCCAGCCGGTCCGCACCTGGACCTGGACGGGTTCGACTCGGATCATCGCCATGCGACTGGGCTCCTTTCCGGGGTTGCCTCGTGGCGCCCGGGCACCTGGGCGACCAGAACGTCCGTTCGGTTGTGACGCACAGACTAGACCGAACAGGTGTTCGATGTCAAGCGTCGTCGGGTGAACCTTCGAACGGCTCCGTGTCACCTTGGCTGTCACGAGCGGCCGGGGGCGAAGGCCCGTCTGCTCCACGCCGCTCGGGCGCCGTCAGCGGATCGTGCTCGAACGGCGCCGGCAGTCCTGTCCCGAGCAGTCGGGCCCGGGTCACCGCCCGTTCGCCGTATCGGCGCCGGATCCGGTCGGCCGCCTCGACCGCCCGCCGCCGGCGCCCGTCGTCCGCTTCGAACAGCGCCAGCTGCTCGCGGTCGCGCAGACCCGAGGCGGTGATCCCGATCAGTCGAACGCGGATGCCGCGGATCTCGGGCCGGGCCAGCTCGAGCGCCGCCTGCCAGATCGGCTCGGCCAGGTCGGTCGGCGTCGCCAGCGTCCGCTGCCGGGTGATCGTCCGGAACGAGGAGTCACGAACCTTGACCGCGATCGTGCCCGCCTTCAAACCCGACGCGCGGAGCCGCCCGGCCACACCGTCGGCCATCGCCAGGAGCGTTCGCTCGATCGTCTCGAGATCACCGGTGTCGACCTCGAACGTGTGCTCGTGGCCGATCGACTTCGCCGGCTCGTCGCCGCCGACCGGCTCGGGGTCGATGCCCAGGGCGCGTTCGTGGAGGGCCGTCCCGTGCCGCCCGAACCGCCGCACGAGAAGATCGACCGGCAGCGCCGCCAGGTCGCCGATCGTCGTCACGCCGTACTCGCGGAGCGCCGTGGCGGTCTGCGGTCCGACGCCCCACAGGCGCGCGATCGGGAGCGGGGCGAGGAACGCCGCCTCTTCGCCGGGCGGAACGACGACCAGGCCGTCGGGCTTGCGCAGATCGGAGGCCACCTTGGCCACGAGCTTCGTCGTCGCCACCCCGACCGAGGCCGTCAGCCCCGTCCGGGCCTGAATCGCGTCCTTGATCCGGCGCGCGATCTGCGCCCCCTCCCCGAACAGCTCCTGCGACCCGGTGACGTCCAGGAACGCTTCGTCGATCGAGACCGGCTCGACGAGCGGCGTGAACTGCCGCAGGATCGCCATCACCTCGCGGCTGACGGCCTGGTACTTCGCCCCGTCGACGGGCAGGAAGACCGCCTCCGGGCAGAGGGCGGCGGCCGTCCGAAGCGGCATCGCCGACCGGACGCCGAACCGGCGGGCCTCGTAGCTGGCGGTGCTGACGACACCGCGGTCGGTGGGCCCGCCGCCGACGATGACGGGCCGCCCGCGCAGCTCCGGGTGGTCGCGCTGCTCGACCGCGGCAAAGAACGCATCCAGGTCGACGTGCAGGATGACCCGCTCGCTCACCCCGCTATCATCGACCGAAGGTGAAGCGGGCGGGCGGAATCCTCCGGCGGAGTCCTCGGGTGGGGGCCGAACGGGGAACGGCGTCGCCCGCCGACCCCGCCCCGCGGCTGGCCCTCTAGCCCTTGGGCTCGACGACGACCGTCACCTCGGGCGTCATGCCGGCGTAGACCTTGACCGCGACCTTGTACGTGCCGAGCGCCTTGAGCGGTTCCGGCAGGTCCACCTTGTGGCGGTCGACGACGATCCCCCGCCGGCCGAGTGCGTCGGCGATGTCCTTGGCCGTGATCGAGCCGTAGAGTTTGCCGCCCTCGCCGACCTTGACACCCATCGTGAGCGTCGTGCTCGAGATCCGCTGGGCGTAGATCTCGGCCTCCTCGCGCTCGCGCCGACGCTTCTCCTCGCGGCTGGCGATGTCGTGCTGCCAGGCACGATAGGCGCCGCCGGCCGCCGGGACGGCGAGCTTCTTCGGGATGAGGAAGTTGCGGGCGTAGCCGTCCGCCACGGTCTTCATCTCGCCGCTCTTGCCGAGCGCGGCGACGTCACTCGTCAGGATGACCTTCACGCGACTGAATCCTCCTTGGTGATCCAGGTCCGGAGCCTCGGACCGATCCCCCATTCATGGAGCGTCTGGCCACCGAGGCTGATCGCGGTGGAGACGCGACGGATCGTCCGCCGCACCGGACCCGGGGTCAGGCGACGGACCTGGGCGACATCCCGCTCGAACGCGGCGCGCTCGATCCCGAGCTGGTCGAGCTTCTCATGGAGGAGATCCTCCGGCACGCCGGCCAGGAAGAGGTCGACCGCGAGCACGACCACGATCAAATCGTCGATGCCGCCGATGACCGGGGCGTCGTCGGGGATGAGGTCCCGGCCCAGGAGCAGGTAGCCGAGGGCACCGCCGAGCAGCGCCTTGCGGGCGACGGGCGTCCGCTCGTCGGTGACCAGGGCCCAGACGAGACGAGCGTAGATCGGGGCACGGCTGGCGACCGGCATGAGCGCCAGCAGCGAGAGCGCCCGGCGGATCGCGCCGGAGCGTCGTCGCCCGCGCCCGGCGCTGCCGGCCGGTTCCTGTCTTCGACCTCGACCCATCGTGTCCTCGCCCGGCGGGCACGCCGGATGTCGGCGACCGAAGCCCCTCGGGACCCCGCAGTCTACCAAGGACCGGCCCGCCACCTCCAGCGACCGTCTCGTAGAGACCTCGGGCGACCTCCGGCGACCGGCCTCGGCCGCTTCCGGACATCGCTTCCAGACAGCGCTTGACATCGAACGTTCGTTCTGTATCATGAGCGCGAAAGGAGGCGCCCGTGACCAGGCACGACGCCGAGCGCAAGACCAAGATCCTCGACTACATCGCGGCGACGCTGCGCGCACGGGGGTATCCGCCGTCGGTCAGGGAGATCGCGCACGCGGTCGGGCTCGCTTCCACGTCCGCTGTCCACCATCACCTCCTGATCCTCGAGCGCGAGGGCTACCTCGAGCGCGGTGCCGCCCAGTCGCGGGCGATCCGGCTGACGCCCACCGCGGCGCTCCGCCTCGGCCTGTCGAGCGAGCTCGTGCCCCAGGCGGCCGCGGCCGAAGCCCACGTCCTGCCGGTGATCGGGGAGATCGCCGCCGGCGGCCCGATCGAGGCCTACCAGGACGCCTCCGAGACGCTCGCGGTCCCGGACATCCTCGCCCCGACCGGCGACGCCTACGTCCTGAAGGTCCGCGGCGACTCGATGATCGAGGCCCACATCGAGGACGGGGACTACGTCCTGATCCGGCCCCAGTCCACGGCCCGCAACGGGGACATCGTCGTCGCCCAGGTGGAGGAGAACGCGGTCACCTTGAAGCGCTTCTTCAAGGAGCAGGGCCGGATCCGGCTCCAGCCGGCGAACCCGAACTATCCGCCCCAGTACTACCCCGACGTTCGCATCCAGGGCAAGCTGATCGGGGTGATCCGGAAGCTGGACTGACGACCGGCCGTCCACAGGCTGTCCACCGCTCGTCGCAGGATGTCCACCGATCGGTGGCGCTCCTCGGGACCCGTGGACAACCTCGTCGATAACCCGGTTTCGTCCGAGGTTCGGGTCCGCGATGATCCGGGAGCACTTGATCCGACCCGCCGGAGTCCGCCCAGCGTGATCGACCGCCTGCCGCCCCAGAGCCTCGAGGCCGAGCAGTCCGTGCTCGGCTCGGTCCTCATCGACCGCGACGCGATCGTCGAGGTCGCCGAATTCCTGCGTCCCGACGACTTCTACCGCCAGGCCCACGGCCTGATCTACGCGGCGATGCTCGAGCTCTTCGAGCGGCGCGAGCCGATCGACATCGTGACCGTGGCCGAGGTCCTCGAGCGGAGCGACCAGCTCGAGCAGATCGGTGGCCGTTCGTACCTGACGAGCCTGAGCAACCAGACACCGACTGCGGTCCATGCCGTCCAGTACGCCCGGATCGTCGAGCGCAAGGCGGTGCTGCGCAACCTGATCGCGGCCGCCGGGCGGATCGCCGGGATCGGCTACGAGGACCCGGCCGAGATCCAGGAGGCGATCGACCGGGCCGAGGGCGAGCTGTTCGCGGTCAGCCAGCGACGGATCGACGCCGGCTTCACGCAGCTGCGCGAGCTGCTCCATGCCGCGTACGACCGGCTCGACTATTTGCACGCCCACCGCGGCGAGATCAGCGGCATCCGGACCGGGTTCGCGGACCTCGACGCGCTCACCACCGGGCTCCAGAAGAGCGACCTGATCGTCCTCGCCGCCCGCCCCAGCGTGGGCAAGACGAGCCTCGCGCTCAACATCGCCGAGCACGCGGCCGTCCGCGACCGGCGCAACGTCGGCATCTTCAGCCTGGAGATGAGCAAGGAGCAGCTCGTCCTGCGCCTCCTCTCGAGTGTGGCCAACATCGACTCCCAGCGACTGCGGAGCGGTTTCCTCGAGGAGATGGACTTCACCCGGATCGCGCCGGCCATGAACGCCCTTTCGGAGGCGTCGCTCTACATCGATGACACGCCGAACATCTCGACGATGGAGCTCCGGACGAAGGCGCGCCGGCTCCAGGCGGAGGCCGGGCTCGATCTCGTCATCGTGGATTACCTGCAGCTGATGCAGGCGGCGACGACGAGCCGGGACGCCAACCGGGTCCAGGAGGTGTCCGAGATCTCGCGCGGCCTCAAGGCGCTCGCCCGCGAGCTGAGCGTGCCGGTCATCGCCCTCTCGCAGCTGTCCCGCCAGCCCGAGATGCGCGAGTCCAGGGAACCCCGCCTGTCCGACCTGCGCGAGTCGGGGGCGATCGAGCAGGACGCGGACCTCGTCCTCTTCCTCTGGCGCGAGAAGGAGCGCGGGGCGGACGACGGCGACGCGGACGGCGAGGTCGTCAACCTGAAGCTGGCCAAGCACCGCAACGGCCCGACCGGCGAAGTGAAGCTCTGGTTCAAGAAGAGCCAGACCCGCTTCCTCTCGTACGCCGGTGAGCGCTACGCCGACCTGCCGGGCTGAAACAACCCGCCGGACCGGGTCGCCGGCCAGGATCCCGGGCTGATTTCGGCGCACGACGAGCCGAAATCGATCCGATCGTGGGGCCTGTTCGGACC
>CAYMBB010000056.1:0-11011 GCA_964388515.1 uncultured Anaerolineaceae bacterium | reverse complement strand
AGTGCTCGAACTCGCCCCGCCCGGAGTCCCAGGTCGCGAGGACGGCCGGCCCGAGGCGCTGGACGTGACCACCGGCATCCCGGGCGAGCGGGCGCAGGTAGTGCGCGCTCGTGATGTGCGACGAACGGGACTCGCCCCCGCCGGGCGCCAGCACGAGCACCAGCCCGAGGAAGGAGAGCTGGTCGTCCGCCAGCCCGACCGGCTCGGCCCGAAGTCGCGCCAGGACCTCCTCGAGCGACCCCGCCCGGAGTCCGAGGGCGAGCCCCGCGCCGGCCGCGTCGGTCACGCCGACGCCGCGCAGACGCTCGACCAGCCCCGGGGCCACCGACCCGGCGTCCAGGTCGCCGATCAGCAGGCCGAGCGGCAGTTGCCCGTTCGCGCCATCGGGCGACTCGACCGAGGTTGACCAGGTGAGGGCACGCAGGACCGCCACCCGCTCCTCGGACGATCCGCCGCTGGCCAGGACGAGGGGCACCCCGCCCTCGATCAGCAGCCCGACGAGCGCCGCGAGCTCGGCGTCGAGGACCCGGGTCCGGACGAGAGCGACGATCGAGCGGAGCCCCGGAGGCTGGGGCGGGCTGGCGGAAGGGCGAGGTCCGGGCTGCACGTGTCCCTCGGGCTGGTAAACTGATGCGGGCAGCCACCGGGTGCTGGGCCGGCGGCGACGGGACCCGCAGCGTACGCAGCTCGTCCGGGCGAGTCAAACGGGGCACGGGGAGCGGGGCGCGCGGGGCTCGGGCCAGCCGGGCAGCGGGCCAGCCGGGCAGCGGGCCGGGCGGGCCGGTGGGCAGCGGGCAGGTGGCAAAGCTCACCGGCGGGTGGATACTGGGAGCCATGGCGATGTCCCGCCGCCGGTGGCTGCTCGCGCTCGTCGCGCTCGGCCTGCTCGCCGGGTGCGGCAGCCCGAACGCCACCGGGAGCGCACCGCCCGCCAGCATCTCGCAGACCGGTCCCGCCGCCTCCGACACCGGATCAGGGGACGGAGCAAGCCCGAGTGCCACGGTTACCCCGACCACGACCGCCACGACAGCCACGGAGCCAGCCATGACGACCACCTTCACGCTCGCCAGCCCCGCCTTTGCCAACGGGTCCCCGATCCCGAGGCGCCACACGTGCGACGGGGCCGACCTATCCCCGGCCCTCACCTGGGAGAACGCCCCGGACGGGACGGCCTCGCTCGCCCTGATCGTCGACGATCCCGACGCGCCGCGCGGAACCTTCGTTCACTGGGTCGCCTTCGACATCGACGGGCTGCCGGCGGGCGGCCTGGCCGGGGGGATCTCGCGCACGGCGGACGCCCCGGCCGAAGGCCGCAACGACTTCGGCCGGATCGGATACGGCGGTCCGTGCCCGCCGCCCGGGCCGACCCACCACTACCGGTTCACGCTCTACGCCCTCGACCGCCGGCTCGGCCTGGGCGGCAGCCCCACGGCCGCCGACCTGCGCGCCGCGTTCGGTGGCCACGTTCTCGGCCAGGCCCTCCTCGTCGGTACCTACCGTCGCTGAGGGACGGCAGCGGCCACGGTGCGGCGGCCGCGGTCAGGGCACGATCGCGGCCCGGATCGACACGACATCACGGCCCAGCTGGCCGGCGAGCGCCCGGACCCTGCCGTCGCTCGCGTCGAAGACGGTGATCGACGCCTCGTACGGCCCATCCTGGCCGTCCGGTCCCACACCGGGCAGACCGGCCGCATAGACCCACCGGCCGTCGTTGCTGACGGCGACCGAGACGAAGTCGGCCGTGGGCGGCCAGCGGTCGACGACCGCCAGCGTCCCCGTGTCGAGGACCCAGATCCCGTCGGAGCCGGCCGCCAGGTCATCGAACGACTGTGCCTTCGTGCCCACGAGATAGAGCCGACTCCTGTCGGGCGAGAGGGCGATCCCCGGCTCGAAGTAAAGCTTGGCCGCTACGCTCGGCGCGAGCCAGGTGGCGAGCGCGCGCTGGGCGAGAGCGAGCGGGTCGTCGGCAGCCCCGGTCGGGGCCGCCGCGGTCACCGGCAGCGTCGCGCTGGCCAGGATCCGGCCGTTCGCCAGGTCGACCTTCATGACCGTCCGCGCGAATGCTCCCCAGTAGTACGCCGTCCGGTCCGCAGCATCGATCGCCACGTTCGCTCCGAGGAACAGCCCCGTGCCCCCGGTCAGGGCGCCCAGGTCCGTGTTCCCGACCGGTGCCCCGTCGGCCGTCACCCGGCGCAGGAACGACCGTGAGCCGTCCGTGCAGGTGGCCGCGTACAGCTCGTTGGTAACGAAGCGCTCATCGACGGGGAACGTGCAGGCCGGGTCGCCCAGGCTCCCGGGGCCCGACGCCAGCGGAACCAGGCCCGCCAGCCGGCCTCCCTCGAGACGCGCCGAGAACCGCTCCGTGGCCGCCACCCGATCGCCGATCGTCACCTGGCGGGTGATCAGCAGGCGTCGACCGTCGGGGCTGACCCGGATTTCGGGCGCCCAGGGCGCGACCGGTTCGCCCGCGCTCGGGGCCGGTTGCCCGGGTCCTCCACCGACCGTGCCGTCGGCGGCCAGGGGCAGGTCCGGCAGCCCACCGGCGGCCGTCAGCCGCCCGGTCGCGATGTCGACGAGGTCGATCCCCGACCGCCACGCTCCCGCTGCCCGCACCGTCCAGCCAACGACGAACCGGCCACCGTCAGGGGTCAGCACGCTTCTGGCCGGCGGCGCCCCGCCGATGGGTGAAGATCCGGCGCTCGAAACGTACGTACCGACCGGCTGACGTTGCTCGACGACGCCATCCGCCCGGATCGTCAGGAGCTCGAGGGCGACCCGTTCCCCACCACCCGGGGCGACCGAGCGGCTGGCGCACAGGCAGAGCAGGCGGCCATCGCCCAGGACGACCGGCTCCGAGGTCGCCGCCTCCCACGGGATCGTCGGGGCCGTTGCCGCCCGGTCAAGACGACTGAAGTCGACCACCTGGTAGCCAGGCCCGGCGGTCACGAGCAGGCGCGTCTCGGGCAACCCCCCGGACAACAACAGCTGAGGGAACGGGGATGGGGTCGGGGCGGGAGTTTGTGCCGGACGTGGCGCATCCGTCCTGAGGTCGAGTCCTGACGGCCCCGGCGACAGCCCCGCGCCCCCGTTCGGCGCGCCGCCTGACGCCGCCGGACCGGGCGCGGTCGAGCGCGGCACCGACAGCCAGGCGGCGACGAGGGCGAGGACGACCGTCGCGGCCGCGGCCGCCGACGCGGCCCGGACGCTCCGCCTGGCCCAGCGACCGGGCAGCGTCCCCACGCCTGACCCCCCGGCTCGACCCTCGACCCGATCCTGCCAGGTCAGCCCGCCCGAGCGCGGCGGCGGCATCGTCCAGCTCTCGGCCAGAGAGCGGACCGCGTCGACGACGAGCGGATCGTCGACCGGCTCGCCCGGCCGCACGGTCCGCCCCCCGCGCCCGAGCCAGCTCGTTCGGTCGTGCGGTCGCTCGGTCATCGAATCACCTCCCGGATGTGCGGGCCACCCGCTGGTCCGCCTCGGTCTCGCCGGCCGACGCCGCCTCGGCCTCCAGCCGGGCCCGGATCGCGGCTCCCGCCCGACTGAGAATCGAGCCCACGTTCCCGGTGCTGGTGCCGAGCAGCGCCCCGATCTCGGCGTAGTCGTACCCGTAGCAGTGACGCAGGACGAGGGCCGCCCGGGCTTCGGGCTTCAGGCCAGCTAGGACCTCGTCGACGAGCCTCCGTCGGGCGACGATGAGGGCCGGGTCGGCATCCGGCGCGGGGTCCACGACGATCTCCCGGACGCCGCCGGCGACGCGCCTCCCGGCGCCGGTCCCGAAACCGAGGCCACGGACTCGACGTCGTCGAGCAGCATCGAGCGCCGCGTGACTGACGATCCCGTGGAGCCAGGCCCGCAGGGGACGCTGCGGGTCGTACTGGTCCCAGCGCTCGAACGCCCGGGCAAACGCGTCGTGGGTCACGTCGGCCGCTGCCTCCCGATCGCGCAGGATTGCGTAGGCGACCCGGAAGACGTCGGCGGCGTGGTCACGGTACGCCCGCTCGACCGCCTCACGGCGGCCCTGGTGATCGGTCACGTCCTGTCTACGCACCAGCCCGGGAATTCCTTGCACCGGTCGCCGGCCGTTTCGAGTGGCGGGCGACACCCGGCCGCGACCCCGGATCCGCTCAGGCGAACAGTCGTCGCTCGCGCACCACGAGGTCGAGCCAGGGCCGTTCGCGGCCGATCGTGGTCGACCGACCGTGGCCGGGCAGAACCGCCAGGCCGTCGTGATAGCGCGACAGCCGAATGAGCGAGTCGACCATCTGCTCGGCCGACCCGCCCGGCAGGTCGACCCGGCCCCAGCCGTTCGGGAAGAGCGTGTCGCCGCTGAACAGGAGGTTCTCCTCGGCCGCGAGCAGGCAGACCGAGCCCTCGGTGTGGCCGGGGGTGTGGAGCACCTCGAGCCGGATCGAGCCGAACCGGATCAGGCCGCCCTCGGCCAGGTCGACCGCGGGCACCGAGGGCGGGATCTCGAACGGCGCGAAGAGCGGCTGCGGGTCGACCAGGCGATGGCGATCGAGCGGGTGGACCGCGATCCGGGCCCCGGTGTGCTCGGCCACGGCGGCGTTGTCGCCGACGTGGTCCCAGTGGCCGTGGGTCGAGACGATCAGCTTCAGGGTCCAGCCCCGGGCCACGAGCTGGTCGCTGATCCAGGCCAGCGACGGGATCGCGGTGTCGATCGCGATCGCCTCGCCGGTGGCGGGGTCGGCGAGGAGGTGGACGTTCGTGGACAGGGGTCCGATGGCGCGGGTCAGGAGCTCCATGAGCGCATTGTCGCAGCCCGCCCTCGCCCGGGTGGCGGCGGACCGGGCGATCGCCCTCGGGCCACGACCGAGCCGAGGTCGCGGGCTGCCAGGAGAGCCGGCTCAGGCTTCGAGCCTGGCCCTGATGCAGTCGAACGTCTGGGCGATCATCTTGTTTGCCGTCCCCTCGATCAGGCGTGCCCCGACGCTGGCCAGGGTCCCGGCGATGTTCACGTCGGCGGTCCAGTCCATCGTCGTCCCGCCGCCGTCGCGATCGCCCAGGCGCATCGTCGCGGTGGCGTCGACGGCACTGCCCGGCGCCTGGCCGTGGGCCTTGATCACCGCCTCGGTCGGCGGCGTCAGCTCGGCCATCTCGAGGTCGACCACGAACTTGGCGGTGATGAACCCGACACCGACCTTCGCCCGGGCCTTGAAATGGGTGGCGTCGATCACCTCGATCGACTCGACGCCCGGGCCGCAGCTGCCGACCTGGGTCGGGTCGAGGACGAACGCCCAGACCTTGTCGCGCGGGGCGTTGATGTCGACGGTACCGCTGAACTTCATCGCATCCTCCGGGAGGGTGGCTGGGGCAAGCTGGGAGTCCGGGTCCGCCGGGTCGGGTCGGCCCGCTCAGGCCTGACCGGACAGGTAGGCCGGCGGGTCCTTGATGAACCGGGTTCGGCAACCGACGGTGCAGAAAGCGTAGACGACCCCACCGTACTCGGCCAGGTGGCGGGCGTGCTCACGCTCCACGGTCATCCCGCACACCGGGTCGAGGAGGACGATCTCCGCCGGGGCCGACGACACGGCGACCGCGCTCGCGGCACCCGACGACGCTACGGCCCGAGTGGACGCCGGAGCGGAGGCCCGCCCTGCCGGGGTCCCGACCTCGATCCCCCGTCCGACGGCTCGGCCCGCCGCGGTTGCCGCTGATTCGGTGCCCGAGACCGCCCCGGCCAGGGTCGCCGGGCCAGGCGCGGCGACGAACGGCGCCCGGCCGCGCCGGACCTGGACGAGCTCGGCCAGGATCGAGAGTGCGATCTCCTCGGCCGTCTCCGCCCCGAGGTCGAGGCCGGCCGGGGCGCGCAGGGCGGCCAGGCGCTCCTCGGGTACGCCCTGGTCGCGCAGGTACGAGCGCACGACCGCCGCCCGGGTCGGACTGGCCACGAGTCCGACATAGGTTGCCTCGCGCCGGAGAGCGGCCTCGAGCGCCTCCTCGTCCCACTGGCCCTGGGTGGCCACGACGACGTACGGGCTCGCCCCCGGCTCGAGCCCGCCGAGGTCATCGCCGTTCACGACCTGCTCGGCGGACGGGAACGCCTCCGGGTCGGCGACCGGGTCGACGAGCGTCACCCGGAAGCCGAGGCCGGCGCCGAGCTCGACCAGCGCTCCCGCAATCGGCGTCGTGCCGGCGACCCACAGGGCCGGCGCGGGAAGATGGGGCTCCACGTAGATCTCCAGCGTCCCCCCGGAGTGGCAGGTCATCACGTAGTCGATGATCCCGTCGCCCCGACGGCTGTCGGCGGGAGCCTCGCGGCTGAGCCGGAGCAGCCGGGGCTGTCCGTCGGCGAGGGAACGGAGCGCCTCGCGGACGACGGTCGGCTGGGCACAGCTGCCGCCGACCCAGCCCTCGATCGTCCCGTCGGGGTGGATCAGCCCGCGCGCGCCCGGCCGGGCGGAGGTCGGCCGGCGGACGGCGACGACGGTCGCGACGGCGTACGGGCGGCCGGCCCGGTCGAGCTCGGCCGCCCGCTCGTTCAGATTCGGCTGCCGGGCGGCTATGCGCTCACCCCTTTCTCGCGAAGGATCTGCCAGACCTTCCAGGGCGTGATCGGGATGTCGATGTTCCGGACGCCGAGGTGCCAGAGGGCGTCGACGACCGCGTTCGCGATCGCCGGCGGGGCCCCGACGGTCGCCGACTCGCCGACCCCCTTGGCCCCGATCGGGTGGTGCGGCGACGGGGTGATCGTCTTGTCCGTCTCCCAGCGCGGGGTCTCGACCGCGGTCGGGAGCAGGTAGTCCATGAACGTGCCGGCGAGGTTGTTGCCCAGCTCGTCGTACTCGATCGCCTCGTACAGGGCCGGGGCCAGCCCCATCGTCAGGCCGCCGTGGATCTGGCCGTCGACGATCATCGGGTTGATGATGTTGCCGCAGTCGTCGACGGCGACGAAGCGGCGGACCTTCACCTGGCCGGTCCCCGTATCGATGTCGACGACGCAGATGTAGCTCCCGAACGGGAAGGTGAGGTTCGGCGGATCGTAGTAGTCCACCGCTTCGAGGCCGGCCTCCATCCCCTGCGGGTGGTTCGTGTAGGCGGCGAAGGCGATCTCCTGGATCGTCCTGGCCCGGTCCGGCGAGCCCTTGACGAAGAACTTGCCGTTCGTCCACTCGAGGTCGTCCTCGTTCGCCTCGAGCAGGTGCGCGGCGATCCTGCGCGCCTTGTCGCGGACCTTGCGGGCGGCGACCGCGGTCGCGGCGCCGGCCACCGGGGTCGAGCGCGAGGCGTACGTGCCCAGGCCGTACGGTGCCGTGTCCGTGTCGCCGTACTCGATCGCGATGTCCGAGACCGGGAAACCGAGCTCCTCGGCGATGATCTGGGCGAAGGTCGTCTCGTGGCCCTGGCCCTGGGTCTGGACGCCGATCCGGGCGAGGACCTTGCCGGTCGGGTGAACCCGGATTTCGCAGCTGTCGAACATCTTGATCCCCAGGATGTCGAACGTATGCGAGGGCCCGGCCCCGACGATCTCGGTGAACGAGCTGATCCCGATCCCCATCAGCTCGCCCCGGGCGCGCTTCTCGGCCTGCTCGCGGCGGAGCTCGTCGTAGCCGATGATCTCCATCGCCTTGCGCAGGGCGGCCGGGTAGTTGCCCGAGTCGTACTCCCAGCCGGTCGGCGTCCGGTACGGGAACTGCTCGGGCCGGATGAAGTTCTTCAGCCGCAGCTCGGCCGGGTCCATCCCGATCTCGTGGGCCAGGATGTCGGTCATCCGCTCGATCGCGTGGACCGCCTCGGTCACCCGGAACGAGCAGCGATAGGCGACCCCGCCGGGCGGCTTGTTGGTGTACACGCCGTCGACCTCGACGAACGCGTTCGGCATGTCATACGAGCCGGTGATCACGTTGAACAGGCCGGCCGGGAACCTCGAGGGATCGGCGGCGGCGTCGGTGTAGCCGTGGTCGGCGATCGTCCTCGCCTTGAGGGCGACGATCCGGCCGTCCTTCGTGGCGCCCAGCTCGGCGTGGATGTGGTAGTCGCGGGCGAAGGAGTCGGCCTGCAGGTTCTCCGAGCGGTCCTCGATCCACTTCACCGGCTTGCCGGTCGTGAGCGACGCGACGACCGCCAGGACGTAGCCCGGGTAGACGGGGACCTTGCCCCCGAACCCGCCTCCGATGTCGTGGGTCTTCACCCGGATCTTGTGCTCGGGCAGGCCGGAGACGAGGGCGAGCACGGTCCGGATCGCGTGCGGCGCCTGGCTGGTCATGTGCAGGGTCAGGTGCTCGCGGACCGGGTCCCAGTCGGCGATCGCGCCGCACGTCTCGATCGAGGCGACGTGGATGCGCGGGATGTAGATGTCCTGCTCGATCTTCACCTCGGCGCCGGCCAGGGCGGCTTCGGTCGCCGCGCGGTCACCCGACTCCCAGTGCCAGATATGGTTCGTCGCCTTGTCCGGCCCGCGATCCGGTCGAAGGACCGGCGCGCCGGGCTCGAGCGCCTTGAACGGGTCGACGATCACCGGCAGCGGCTCGTAGTCGACCTCGACCGCAGCCACTCCGTCAGCGGCGAGGTAGCGGCTCGTGGCCACGACCGCCGCCACTTCCTGGCTCTGGTACATCACCTCGTCGACCGGCAGGACCATCTGCTTGTCGCCGGCGAGGGTCGGCATCCAGTGCAGCCCGGCCTTCTCGAGATCCTTGCCGGTGATCACTGCCAGGACGCCCGGGATCGCCAGCGCGGCCGAGGCGTCGATGCTCTTGATCCTGGCGTGGGCGTACGGGCTGCGCACGATGTCCAGCCAGAGCATCCCAGGCAGGACGACGTCGTCGATGTACTCGCCCTTGCCGCGGATGAAGCGCGGGTCTTCCTTACGCTTGACCGAATGCCCCATCCCGCCGACTTCGGCGCTGGTGTGGGTCTCGACCTGGGTCATCGCCGTCTACCTCGCCGCCGCCGGCTCGGCCGGGGCCCCGGCGGCGCGCATCTCGGCCGCCGCCTGCTGGATCGCCTTGACGATGTTGACGTAGCCCGTGCACCGGCACAGGTTGCCGGCGATCCCCTCGCGGATCTCGTCCTCGGTGGGGTCCGGGTTCTGGGCGAGGAGCCAGCTCGCCTGCATGATCATCCCGGGGGTGCAGAAGCCGCACTGAAGGCCATGCTGGTCCCAGAACGCCTGCTGAAGCGGGTGGAGCGTCGCGCCCTGGGCGAGACCCTCGATCGTGCGGACCTCGCTCCCGTCCGCCTGGACGGCCAGCACGGTGCACGATTTCGTGCTCCGCCCGTCGAGGACGACGGTGCACGCGCCGCAGTTGCTCGTGTCGCAGCCGATGTGGGTCCCGGTCAGACCAAACGTGTCGCGCAGGAGGTGGGCGAGCAGCAGGCGCGGCTCGACGTCCGCCTCGCGAACCTCGCCGTTGACCGTGACGGTGATGTGGTGAGTGCTCACGCGCGTCTCCTCCGCTCGCTACGAGTACGCCAGGGCGCGCTCGACGGCGACCCTGAGTGCGCGGACGGTCATCTCCACGACCATCGCCCGCTTGTAGTCGGCCGGGCCATGGCGGTCCGAGGTCGGGTTCGCCTGCGCCGCCGCCGCCGCGCCCGCCCGGCGGAAGAGCTCATCGGAGGGCGAGCCGCCGGCCAGGACCGCCTCGGCCTCGGTGGCCGCGAAGGGGTGATCGTTCACCGCCGTCAGCCCGATCCCGGCCGAGCCGATCCGGCCCGCCTCGTCGAGCCGGACGACCGCGGCCACGCCGACCGTGGCGAAGTCACCGGCCCGCCGCTCGAGCTTGCGATACGCGCCGCCGGCCCGTTGCGGCCGGCGTGGGACGCGGACCTCGACGAGCAGCTCGGTCGGCTCGATCGCGGTCTGGAAGACCCCCAGGCACCACTCGCGGGCCGGCACGAGCCGGTCGCCCGCCAGGCTGCGACAGACGATCGTCGCGCCCAGGGCGATGAACACGGCTGGCCAGTCGGCCGACGGGTCGGCGTGGGCGAGCGAGCCGCCGATCGTGCCCCAGTTGCGCACCTGGCGGTCGCCGATCCCGCCCGCCGCGTCGGCGATCAACGGGTAGCGGCCACGGATGATCGGGCTGTTCTCGATCGCGGCGTGGGTCGCCCGGGCACCAAGCCGGAGCTCGGTCCCGGTCTCGATGATCTGGTCGAGCCCGTCGAGGTCACGGATGTCGACGAGCAGGCCCGGCTGGGCGAGCCGGAGCTTGATCAGGGGCAGGAGGCTGTAGCCTCCCGAGAGGACCTTGGCCTCGCCTTCGTGCTCCCGGAGGAGCCGGAGCGCCTCGGCGACGTTCGCCGGTCGGGCGTACTCGAACTGGCCTGGGATCACCGAACCACACCTCCTCGCCCCCCTGGGGACACCTGACGGAGATCGACGATGGCGTGAGTGGAACGCGGCGGACGACCAGGATCGCTGCCCGACGGGCCGGCCCCGAGCGGACCAGTTCGTCCGGTTCGCGAGCCGCCGGCACCGGCGGGGACCAGAGAATAGGCCGAACTGGTTGGCCGGTCAACGAGTTTCCTGGACGTCCCGGAGTCGTTCCGCGGCGTGGGTCAGGCGACCTGTTACCGTTCGGAGACTCGGTCCGCGCGAGGTCTCGTTCTCCCGCCGCGCGGCCCGGCAGAGCCCGCCACGACCCCCGTCAGCGGGGGCGCCAGGAGACGAGGCCGATCGGGAGCGGCAGCTGGTCGACCAGGAAGACCTGGCCACCGCGCTCGACGACGCGCTCGGCCAGCGCATCCCGGAAGATGCGGTCCTTCGCGCCGCCCTCGGCGATCCAGAGCTGGCGACGCAGGAAGCTCGCCGCCGCCTCGATGCTCTCGAACGGGCGCGGCTGGCGCTCGCTCAGGCGGACCTCGAACGAGCGACCCCGGGCGACCTGGACGACGAGGAACTCGTGAAGGGCCGGGAGCGGGATCCGCTCCTCGCCGTGGACAATCGGCCAGAACGGGTCGGCGATCGAGGCGGGCTGGCGCTCCATCAGGACCGCCACGCACCCGTCTCTTATAAACATCTCCGCGCCCACGGAACTCCTGAGCAACA
>CAYMBB010000055.1:2156-11532 GCA_964388515.1 uncultured Anaerolineaceae bacterium | reverse complement strand
CCACCCGCCAGCTCGCCGGCGCGCGGACGGGCGCCGGCGGCGCAGGCGCTTCGAGAGGCTCGAGCTGCGGGAGCTGGTCGAGGCGGCCGGCGACGCGCTCGAGGGCCGCCTCGATCGACGGGACGGTGAGGGTCTCGCGCTCGAGCGCCCGGCGGGTCGCCTGGACCTCCTCCTCGAGCTCGGCGACGATCCGCTCCGCAGCCGCGCGCGCCTCGCGCACGACCGCCTCGCGCTCGCGACGGGCCCGCCGCCGCTCCTCGTCGGCGACCCGGAGCGCCTCGGCCGCCCGTGCCTCGGCGGCCCGGGCACGCCCGAGCGCCTCGGCCGTGGTGGCCTCGGCCGCCTTGATCGAGGCCAGCGTCTCCTCGAGCGCGGCGTGGGTCTCGGACAGCCGCGAGCGCGCGTCGGCCACGATCGGCTCGGGCAGGCCGAGCCGCTCGGCGATCGCGAACGCCTGGCTGCCGCCGGGCAGGCCGATCGTCAGCCGGTAGGTGGGGCTGAGCGTCTCGAGGTCGAACTCGACCGACGCGTTCCGGGCGGCCGGGGTGTTGTGGGCGTATGCCTTCAGCTCGGCGTAATGGGTCGTCGCCGCGACGAGCGCCCCGGTACGGATGAAGTGGTCGAGCAGGGCCTGGGCGAGAGCCGAGCCCTCGGCCGGGTCGGTCCCGGCGCCGAGCTCGTCGAGCAGGACGAGCGTACCCGGCCCCGCCGCCTCCACGATCCGGACGATCGTGCGCAGGTGACCGCTGAAGGTCGAGAGCGACTGGGCGATCGACTGCTCGTCGCCGATGTCGGCGAACACGTCGTCGAAGACCGGCAGGCGGCTGCCCGGGTCGGCGGGCACGTGGAGCCCGGCCTGGTGCATCAACGAGAGGAGGCCGATCGTGCGCAGGGCGACCGTCTTGCCGCCGGTGTTCGGTCCGGTGATCACGAGCGCCGTATACCCGTCGCCGAGCCGGACGTCGATCGGCACGACCCGGCCGGTCAGCCCGGGATGCCGCGCTCCGAGCAGGACGACCTCCCGGCGCTCGGCGGTCTCCGCCCGGACCGCGTCCATCTCCGCCGCCAGCCGTGCCTTGGCGGTCCACAGGTCGAACCGGGCCAGCGCCTCGAGCGACTCGCGCAGCGCCGCGGCGTTGGCGGCCACGAGCGCCGAGAGCTCGTCGAGGATCCGCTCGATCTCGGCCTGCTCGGCGGCCTGGGCCTCGCGCCAGGCGTTGCCCAGCTCGACCACCACGAGCGGCTCGACGAACAGGGTCTGGCCACTGCCCGACGCATCGTGGACGATCCCCTTGACCCGGTTGCGCGCCTCGGCCTTGATCGGCACGACGTAGCGACCGTTGCGCAGGGTGATGATCGGCTCCTGGAGCGCTCCGCCGAGCTCCGAGCCCACGAGCGCCTCGAGCCGGTGGCGGAGCCGCTCGTAGGCGATCCTGACCGCGGCCCGCAGGCTGCCCAGGCGCGGCGAGGCGGTGTCGAGCAGCTCGCCGACCGGGTCGAAGCTGCGGGCAAGCGTGCCGCGCAGGGCCGGGAGCGGGTGGAGTTCCCGACCGAGCTGGCGGAGGAGCGGTCGCCGCTCGTCAACCAGGGCCGTACCAAGCCGGGCGACCGCGTCGAGCGTCTCGGCGATCTCGACGAACTGGGCCGGGTCGAGGCGGCCACCGCGGGCCGCCCGCTCGACCCAGGGCCCGATGTCGTGAGCGCCACCGATCCCGACACTCGGCCGGTCGGCGAGGAGGGCGCGCGCCTGGTCGGTCTCGTCGAGGCCGCGCGTGACAACTACCGGGTCACTCGAGGGTTCGAGCGCCTCGGCCAGGCGCCGACCGGGCGGGAAGGCGGTCGCCTCGGCCAGGCGCCGGCGGACGAGAGGGTACTCGAGGATCGCGAGCGAACGGGCGTCCATCATTCGTCCCGGGGGGTGATCGAGACGGCCGGGTCGCCGGCGATCAGCAGGCGCCACGGATGGCGCGTCCACGGCTCGCCGGCGTAGGCGATCCCGATCCGGGGCGTGGCCAGGATCGTGGGCTCGGGTTCGTCTGCCGGCCGGCGCTCGAGGCGCAGGGGCGACGCCGGATCGCACAGGTCGACCCCGGTCCAGGAGCGATCGAGCGCGAAGGCGGCGGCCACCAGGCCCGGGCCGCTCGCCAGCCGGGCGACGGGGAGGGCCGCGATCCGGCGGGCCTCCGTCTCGTGCCGCCCGTCGGGGGCGGAGCGACGCCGGGCCCGCGCCCAAGCGAGTCGGGCGGCGCGCATCAGCTCGATCCCTTCGAGCGGTGCGACGGCCCGGACGAGGAGCGCAGCCGGGTGACCGGACGGTTCGGTGACGACGTTCAGGCAGTGGTACATCCCGTAGACAAGGTACACGTAGGCGATCCCGGGCGGTCCGAACATCACCGAGTTGCGCGCGGTCCGCCCGAAGCGCGCGTGGGAGGCGCGATCGTCGCTGCCGATGTAGGCCTCGAGCTCGACGATCTGCCCGACTCTGCGGCCGGTCGCATCGTCGCGCACGAGGCGGGCGCCCAGAAGCGCCCGGGCGGCCTCGAGCGTCGGCCGGGCAAGCAGGGCGCGGTCCACGAGCGCCAGCGCGGGCCGTGCGCCGGCAGCCGGCTCGCTCGCGGTCAGCCCCCGATCCGGGCCAGGAGCGCCTCGATCTCGTCCGGCACGAGCCAGCCGACGAGGCCCAGGAAGCCGGGGATCAGCGTCGTCCGGAAGAGCTCGGCGCTCGTCGAGCCGCTGTACGCCGCGTAGAAGCTGCGCAGGAACGGGAGCTCGTTCGGGCCGGCGACGGCGCGACCGGGGGCGTTGAAGAACGAGTCGAGGATGAGCACGAGGCAGCCGACGACCAGCCCGGCCTGGACGATCCCGAGCAGGCCGCCGAGCAGCTCGTCGACGACCGTCGCCCGGGACAGGAGCGGGGTCCGGTGGTAGAAGCCCTGGATGACGAGGGAGAAGGCGACACTGCCGATGGCGAAGACGCCGAGGAAGCCGAGCATGTACGAATACTCGGCCGGGAACTGCGTCCAGTTGGCCGCCAGGAAGCGACCAAGCGGGTCGCGGACGTTGGCCGCGAAAAGGAACGAGAAGAGGATCGAGGCGATCCCGAGCAGCCGGCGGATCGTGCCCTGGATGAACCCGAGGACGAAGGCGGCAAAGAGGAGGAGGACGAACAGGATGTCGAACAGGCGCTGGGCGGTGATGAACCCGACGATGTCCACGTCCACTCCTCGGCCGGCTCCCGGTCATCGCCCGGCGGGCGATCGCGGCCGGCCAAGGGTAGCAGTGCGCGATCCCGGCCCGCAACCGCTCGCCTCGCCCTCAGCCGGTCGTCAGGCAGGCCCCGCTCAGGCGCGCAGGTGCGCTCCCAGCTCGCGCTCGAGGGCGGTCGCGATCGCGGCCGTGGCTGCCTCGAGCTCGGCGTCGGTGAGCGTCCGGTCGGGCGCCTGGAAGATGAGCCGGAAGGCGAGGCTCTTCTCGTCGGGCGCGAGCGGGGACCCTCGGTAGATGTCGAAGAGCCGCAGCTCGCGCAGGAGCGACCCGCCCTCGGCGCGGATGCGCGCCGCGACCTCGCCCGCTGGCTGAGCGTCCCGGACGACGACGGCGAGGTCGCGCTCGACGGCCGGGAAGCGCGGCACGGTCGCAGCACGGACCGCCGGGAGCTGGCCGGCGGCGAGGCCGCGGATCGCGAGCTCGGCTACGATCACCCGCTCGGCGCGCAGGTCGAGCGCCTCGAGCACGTCCGGGTGGAGCTCGGCGACCCGACCCCGGAGCACGACCGCGCCTGCATCGCGGTCGCCTGTCGGGGCGAGCGCCACGGCGATCGCGGAGCGGCCGGGGTGGAACGGGTGGCCGTGGCGGTCGGCGTCGTAGCGCGGCGGCTCGAAGCCCAGGCGCCGGCAGAGCAGCTCGACGAGCCCCTTCCCGTCGTCGAGGTCGACGTGGCGGGACGGCCGGTTCCAGGCTGGCGGCTCCGCCTCGCCGGTCAGTGCCAGCCCGAGCCGCCACCACTCGCGGGTCGCCGGGCCGGTCGCGGCCCCGGAACCGGCCGCGCTCGCGAGCGACGCCCGCGCGTAGCCCTTGCCGATCTCGAAGATCGCGACCCGGTCGCGTCCCTGGCGCAGGTTCGTGCCGACGACCCCGAGCAGGCTCCCGATCAGCTGCTGGCGGAGAACCGAATGCTGGCTCGAGAGCGGGTTCGTGACCGTCACCACCGGCCCGCCGGCCGGCTCGTCGCCCGGCACCGGGGCGTCGTCGTCGCCGGCCCAGCGCAGCAGCTCGGCCTCGCGGGGCGAGACGAGGGCATGGGTGACGACCTCGCTCAGACCGGCCCCAGCGAGCGTCTCGCGGACGGCGTCGCGGACCTCGAGGGGCGAGGGCCGGAACGGCGGCATCGGGGTGTCGGGCAGCGTCCCGGGCACGAGCTCGTAGCCCCGGACCCGGGCGACCTCCTCGGCCACATCGGCCTCGATCGCCAGATCGCGGCGCCAGGTGGGGACGACGGCGACGAGCGTCTCGCCGGTGCCGGGAGCGACGCTCAGGGGCGGTTCGCCGGCCGCGACCGGAACCAGCGTGCCGGGCGGGGCAGGCTCGGTCTCGACCCCGACCCGGGCCAGGAGCGCCTGCTGCTCGGCCAGGCCGATCGTGGTCCCGAGCAGGCGGTTGATCCTGCCCGGCCGGAAGGCGACCCGCGCGCGTTCGGGTTCCCGGGGTGCGGTGTCGACCCGTCCCGCGGCGATCTCGCCGCCCGCCCAGGCCCCGAGCAGGGCCGCCACCCGGTCGGCGCCGATCCGCGCCAGGCGTGGCTCCTGGCCCTTCTCGAAGCGCAGGCTTGCCTCCGAACGGAGCCCGTAGCGCTGCCCGGTGCGGCGGATGCTGATCGGATCGAAGATCGCCGACTCGATGACCACGTCGCGGGTCGACTCGCCCACCTCGCTCGCCGCCCCGCCCATGACGCCGGCGATGGCGAGCACGCCCGCCGGGTCGGCGATCACCAGGGTCTCCGGGTCGAGCCGGCGCGCGACGTGGTCGAGCGTCTCGAGCTCCTCGCCCGGGCGGGCCAGGCGGACGATCAGCCGCCGGTCGTGGATCGCCGCCGCATCGAACGTGTGGGTCGGCTTGCCGAGCTCGAGCATCACATAGTTCGAGGCATCGACGACGTTGTTCACCGGCCGCATCCCGGCCGCCCGGAGCCGGATCTGGACCTGGTCCGGCGAGGGCGCGACCCGCACGCCGCCGACCCAGCGGGCGACGAAGCGCGGGCAGAGGGCGGGCTCGACCACCTCGACCGCCAGCTGCTCGGCGGTCGGGCGCCCGGATTCGACGAGCTCGAGCGCCGGTTCGCGGACGGGCGCCCCGGTCGCCGCCGAGACTTCGCGGGCCAGGCCGAGCAGCGACAGGGCGTCGCCCCGGTTCGGCTTGACGTCGACGTCGAGGACGACGTCGCCATAGAGCTCGCTCAGATCGCGGCCAAGCGGCGCGTCGGGCGGCAGGATCAGGATCCCGTCGGCGTCGCCGGTCAGCTGCAGCTCGTCGCCCGAGCAGAGCATCCCGTTGCTGACGACGCCCATCTTCTCGGTCCGCTCGATCCGCCGCTCACCGGGCAGGACGGCGCCGGGCAGGGCGACCGGGACGCGCTGGCCGGGGGCGATGTTCGTCGCCCCGCACACGATCTCGAGCGGCTCGCCCGAGCCGACGGTGACCGTCGTCAGCGACAGCCGATCGGCCCGCGGGTGCTTCGTCACGGTCAGCAGCTCGCCGACGACGACGTTGCGCCAGTTCGCCCCCCAGCGCTCGATCCCCTTCACCTCCATCCCCAGCAGGGTCAGCCGTTCGGCGAGCTGCTCAGGGGTCAGCTCGATGTCGACGTAGTCGCGCAGCCAGCCGAGCGGGACTCTCATCGGAACTGCTCCAGGAAGCGCAGGTCGTTCTCCATGTACAGGCGCAGGTCGCCGACCGCGTGGCGCAGGTTCGCGATCCGCTCGACGCCCATCCCGAAGGCGAAGCCCTGGAAGCGCTCCGGGTCCAGCCCGCCGTAGCGCAGCACGACCGGGTGGACCATCCCGGCACCGAGGATCGTCATCCAGCCGGTCCGCGAGCAGGCCGGACAGCCGCGCCCGTCGCACACGACGCACTGGACGTCGAAGGCGACCGACGGCTCGGTGAACGGGTAGTAGCCGGGTCGGAAGCGGGTCGGTCGGTCTGCCCCGAACATCGCGTGGGCGAACTGGTCGAGCAGCCCGCGCAGGTCGGCCATCGTCGTCCCCTCGTCGATCATCAGGCCCTCGACCTGGAAGAACTCCGACGCGTGGCTGGCATCGATCGCCTCGTAGCGGTAGCACCGGCCGGGGAGCAGGGCCCGGATCGGCGGCGACGCCTCGCGCATCACCCGGATCTGGCCGGGCGAGGTGTGGGTCCGCAGGAGGTGGCCCTCGACGTCGACGTAGAGCGTGTCCCACAGGTCGCGGGCCGGGTGATCGGGCGGGATGTTCAGCATCTGGAAGTTCGTGACGTCGTCCTCGATCTCGGGACCCTCGTAGACGACGAACCCGAACTGGCCGAAGATCTCGGCGATCCGGCGCGCGGTCTCGACGATCGGGTGGAGCGAGCCGCGCCCGATCGTCCGGCCGGGGGTCGTGACGTCGACCGTCTCGGCCTCCAGGCGGGCCGCGAGGGCGGTCGCTCGAAGCAGCCGGCCGCGTTCGCTGAGGGCCTGCTCGACCTCGTCACGGACCTCGTTGGCGGCTGCGCCAACAGCCGGCTTGTCGGCCGGCGGGAGGCTCCCGATGCCGCGCAGGATCGTGGTCAGGCGGCCCTTCTTGCCGAGGTAATCGACACGCAGCTCATCGAGCGCCGCGGCGTCGGACGCGCCGGCGATCGCCTCGAGCGCGCTGTCGCGCAGGCGGTGCAGCTCGGCGATCAGACTTGCCAGGTCCACCACGTCATGTCTCTCCCTCGGGCCGTGAATCACGAGCCCTCGACGTCTGACGACTCGAGGGCTCGCCTGCTCGGCTGTGCGCACGCCGGGCGCGCGCTCGCGCGATCAGGCCCCCTTCGCCACCTCGATGATCCGGCCGAAGGTTGCCGCGTCGCGGACGGCGAGATCGGCGAGGATCTTGCGGTCGATCTCGACGTGCGAGCGGCGCAGGCCGGCAATGAACGCCCCGTAGGTCAGGCCATGCTCGCGGGCGGCGGCGTTGATCCGGATGATCCACAGCCCGCGCATCTGGCGCTTGCGCTGCTTGCGGTCGCGGGTAGCGTAGGCCAGGGCATGCAGCTGCGCTTCGCGGGCCGTCTTGACGAGGCGGGACTTCGTCCCGCGCCGGCCCTCGGCGGCGTTCAGGAGGCGCTTGTGGCGCTTGTGGGCGGCGACGCCGCGCTTGACTCGTGCCATCGGTCTTCAGCTGCTCCTAGAGGTACGGCAGGAGACGCCGGACCTGCTTCGCGTGCTCGGTACCGACGATCGCCTTGCCGGCGTAGCGCCGGGTTCGGCGCGAACTCTTGATCTCGAGGTGGTGGCCCCGCCAGGACTTCACCCGGTACACCTTGCCCGTGCCGGTAACCCCCAGCCGCTTCTGGGATCCCTTGTGTGACTTCAGCTTCGGCACGGTGGCCTCACTCTCCTGTCGTTGGCGGCGCCGCGGGCGCCGCGTCCGTGTCCGTCTTCGCCTTCGCCCGGCTCGTGGCCGGGGCTCGCCCCCTCCGCGGCGTCGCCGAGGTTGGGGCCGCCGCTGGAACGGCCGCTTCCGCCGCCGGCTCCCCGGTCGCGGTCGGGGCCGCCGGTGTCGGTGCCTGGCCGTCGGAGCCGACCGCGCCCGCCGGACCGGGCCCGGCTGGCGCCACCGGCGTTGCCGACTTCGCCCCGGCCGGGGCCGGCCTGGCCGCCTCCGGTGCCCTGGTCGACTCGACCGCCCTGGGCTTGTGGATCGAGGCCACCGTGATGTGCATCGACTTGCCCTCGAGCAGCGGCGCTCGCTCGATCAGGCCGTGGTCCTTGATCGCCTCGCTGAACCTGGCCAGCAGGTTTCGTCCGATCTCCGGATGCGTCAGCTCTCGACCACGGAACTGGACCGCGACCTTGACCCGATCCCCTTCCTCGAGGAACTCGATCGCCCGGCGGACCTTCGTCTCGAAGTCGCCCTGGCCGATCTTGGGCTTCAGGCGGACCTCCTTGAACGAGATCGATCGCTGCTTGCGCTTGGCTTCCTTCTCGCGCTTGGTGAGCTCGTACTTGTACTGCCCGAAATCGAGGAACTTCACGACCGGTGGCGTGGCCATCGGCGCGACCTCGACGAGGTCGTAACCCCGCTCCTGCGCAAGTCTCAGAGCCTCCGGCGTGGGCATCACCCCAAGCTGTGCTCCATCCTCATCCACGACCCGGACCTGTGGGACACGGATCATCTGGTTGACGCGCAGGTCTCGGCTGATGTCTGACCCCTTCGTTACCTGTTCCGCGTGCGTCCAGCGCGCATACGCAGACGCAACGACCCGGGCTCGGTCGCCGCGGGACTATAGCACAGGCCCGGATCGACGGGCAACGCGAGGCAGCCCTGGACCGGCCCGACCGGCGCCGCGCCCCCCGCCGGTCAGACGCGGCGTTCCCGGGCCTCGGCGGCAAGTCGATCGGCCAGCGCCGCCCAGGCCTCGGCCGGTTGCTGCTCGCCGGCCCTCGTCCGTGGCGCTGCGGTCCGCGCCTCCACCTCGCGATCACCCAGGACGAGCATGTAGGGCACCTTCTGCTCCTGGGCGAGCCGGATCTTGTTCTGCATCCGGTTGTCGGAGTCGTCGACCTCGACCCGCAGGCCGCGCGAGCGGAGGACGGCCTCGAGATCGTGGGCGGCCGGCAGATGGCGGTCGGCGATCGGGACGATCACCGCCTGGACCGGTGCCAGCCAGAGCGGGAAGGCGCCGCCGAAATGCTCGACGAGGATGCCGATGAACCGCTCCAGCGAGCCGTAGACGGCGCGGTGGATGGCGATCGGGCGCTGGGGCTGGCCGTGCTCGTCGATGTACTCGAGGTCGAACCGCTCGGGAAGCATCACCAGGTCGACCTGGAGCGTCGCCGTCTGCCACGACCGGCCCAGCGCGTCCTCGACCTGGATGTCGATCTTCGGCGCGTAGAACGTGCCGTCCCTGGGCTTCAGGGTGTAGCTGATCCCGGCCCGGTCGAATGCCTCGCGGATGTAGCCCTCAGCCTTCTCCCAGAGCGCGGGGTCCCCGAGCGCCTTGTCCGGCTTGGTGGCGAAGGCGAACCGCGGCTCGAGGCCGAACCAGCCGTAGACCTCGCGGATCTCGCCCAGGAGCGCCTCGATCTCGTCGCGCAGCTGATCCGGCCGGACGTAGATGTGGCTGTCGTCCTGGACGAAGTGGCGGACCCGGGTGA
>CAYMBB010000055.1:0-2056 GCA_964388515.1 uncultured Anaerolineaceae bacterium | reverse complement strand
TCCGGCCGGACGTAGATGTGGCTGTCGTCCTGGACGAAGTGGCGGACCCGGGTGAGGCCCGAGAGCGTCCCGGAGCGCTCGTTGCGATGGAGCCGGCCGTACTCGGCCAGGCGGAGGGGCAGGTCCCGGTACGAGCGCAGGTGGCTGCGGTAGATGATCGTGCTCTCGGGGCAGTTCATCGGCTTGAGGCTGTATTCCTGGCCCTCGATGTCGAGCCGGAACATGCTCTCTGCGTACAGGTCCCAGTGGCCGGACTGTTGCCAGAGCTTCCTGTGGACGAGCTGCGGAGTGCTGATCTCCTGGTAGCCGCGCCGCCCCTGGAGCTCGCGCATCGCCCCCTCGAGGATCCGCCAGATGCGCTGACCCTTGGGGTGCCAGAAGGCCGCGCCCGGGCTGACATCGTGGAAGCTGAAGAGATCGAGCTGGACGCCCAGCCGGCGATGGTCGCGCTTCTTCGCCTCGGCCCGGCGCCAGAGGTAGCGGTCGAGCTCGTCCTGGGTGGGCCAGACCGTGCCGTAGATGCGCTGGAGCATCGGGCGCTTCTCGTCGCCCCGCCAGTAGGCGCCGGCGACCGCGAGCAGCTTGAACGGGCCGATCCGGCCGGTGCTCGCCACGTGGGGACCCTTGCACAGGTCGACGAACGAGCCGTGCTCGTAGACCGAGATCGGCGGCATCGGCCGGTGCTCGGCCTTCGCCGCGGCGGCGAGGTCGTCGATGATCTCGACCTTGAACGGCTGCCCATGGGCGGCGAAGAAGGTGCGTCCCTCCTCGGCCGGGAGCTCGCGCCGGACGAACGGGTGGTCGGCCGTGATGCTCAGGCGCATCCGCTCCTCGATCGCTTCGAGGTCCTCGGGGGTGAGCGGGCGAGGCAGCTCGAAGTCGTAGTAGAAGCCGTCGCTGATCGCCGGCCCGATCCCGAGCTGCGCGCCAGGGAAGAGGTCGAGAACCGCCTCGGCCATGACGTGGGCGGCAGAGTGGCGCATCGCGTCGAGCTCGCTGTGGGCACCGGCGTCGAGAAGCTCGTCGACCGACCCGCGCTCGGGGACCTCGAACAGCTCGTCGGGCTCGTCCCCGGCCGCGCCCTGTCCGCCTGCCTGGCGGACCGCCGAATCCGCCGCCTGTCGTTCGTCCATCGCGCGATCGCCTCCCGAGAATCAGAAACCTCTCGTCCGTCGACAGGACGAGAGGTCGTGCCTCCCGCGGTTCCACCCGCCTTCGCGACCGTCCCGGCTGGACCGGGGCGATCGCGCTCTCGTGCCGCGCTAACGGGCGGACCCGGGCCGGTTCACCGGCCGCTCACGGGTGGTACCTCGTCGCTGGCGCTGCCGCGGCTTCCAGCCGGGACCTCCCGACCGCGACTCTCTGGAGCCCGTCGCTGACGTGGCGCGTCCCGCTCGACGCGTTCGCTCTTGCCCTGGAGTGAGGATGGTGGGCGACACTGGACTCGAACCAGTGACCTCTTGCATGTCAAGCAAGTGCTCTAACCAACTGAGCTAGCCGCCCGGTCGCGACACGGTTCCGTCGCGTCGCACGAGGATACTACCGCACCCCGGCCGATCGGCTCAACGCGGACCGCCCGCCAGTCGGGCGGGAGACGCCCGATCGGGCATGATGTGCGTGATGCACCAGCCGACCGGTCCCCGCTCTCCCCGCCCCGCCGGCCCTGGGCCCGCTGCCGGCCCGACGCCCGCCGCCGGCCCTGGGCCCGCTGCCGGCCCGACGCCCGCCGCCGTCGCGCGCCTGATCGACTGTGGCGACGGTCGCCGACTCGAGCGGTTCGGACGCTACCTGCTCGACCGACCGGCCCCCGCCGCCGAGGGGATCGAGCCGGCGGAGCCGGCCCTGTGGACAGCCGTGGACGCACGCTACGAGCGCTCCGGCCGGGAACCCGGCGTGTGGCGCGGTCCCCGGCTTCCGGCTGGCCCGTGGACCGTCCAGCTCGAAGGCCTGACCCTCGAGCTTCGCCTGACCGAGACTGGCCAGGTCGGGCTGTTCCTCGAACAGGTCCCGCTCTGGCGCTGGATCCGTCGCCAGGTGCGCTCGGCCGGCCATCCGC
>CAYMBB010000054.1:0-11621 GCA_964388515.1 uncultured Anaerolineaceae bacterium | reverse complement strand
GTCTCCCGCGCGGGTCCTCCGACCGGTTCCGGCGCTATCCGCGGCCGCCGGGGCTGGTCTTCGGCGTTCCCGTCGCGATCACGGCCCGCCGCGGCTGGGGCCTCCGTGACCAGCAGGTCGTGCCGGCGAGGGTCGCCGGCGTCGACCTCGCCCGGATCGCCGGGGGCCGGCTCGCGGCCGCGATCGGCTCGGCCATCACTGCCGGCGGGCTGGAGCTGGTCGAGGGGCTGGCCAACGAGCCCGCCGCCCGCGACGCGCTGGCCGGCGACCGGGTCGACGTCGTGGTCGTCATTCCGTCGGGCTTCGGGGCGACCCTCGCCTCGGGCGGAACGGCGACGCTGCCGATCCTCACCCAGGGCGCCGACCCGCTCGGCGACGGCTCGAAGGTGGGCCAGCTCCAGCGGGCGGTCAGCGCCGCCCTGCTCGGGCTCTCCCCCGGCGCCGCTCCCCGCGTCGCGTTCGCCCGGGAGACCGTCTTCCTGACCCCCGACGCCGACGTCCTCGACGCCCTCGCCCCGGTCTTCGTCGGCTACTTCGGCTACTTCTTCGTGTTCATCCTGACCGGGATCAGCTTCCTGCGCGAGCGGATCGGCGGGACGCTCGAGCGGCTGCTCGCGACGCCGATCACGAAGCCGGAGATCGTCCTGGGCTACAGCCTCGGGTTCGGGATCTTCGCCACGCTCCAGGTGATCGTCCTGCTCACGTTCGTCCTGATGCGGCTCGACGTTCCCTCGTTCGGCCCGCTGCCGTCGTTCACGATCGGCCTCGACGTCCCGATCGCCGGCAGCCCGCTCCTCGCCTTCGTGCTCGCCCTGCTCCTCGCCCTCGGCGCCGTCAACCTGGGCATCTTCCTCTCCACGTTCGCCCGAACCGAGCTCCAGATCCTCCAGTTCATCCCGATCGTGATCGTCCCCCAGGGGCTCCTGTCGGGGATCTTCTGGCCGGTCGACTCGCTGCCCACCGTCCTCCAGCCGGTCGCCCGCGTCCTGCCCCTGACCTACGCCGTCGAGGCGCTGCGCGACGTGATGATCCGGGGCCACGACCTGTCGGCGGCCGGGATCCAGCTGGCGATCGTCGTCCTGGCCGCGATCGCGGCGCTCTTCGTGGCCCTCGCGGCGGCCACGATCCGGCGCGAGGTCGCCTGAGGTCCGGGCCGTCAGGCCCGGCCGTCGCCGGACCTCCGGGCTAGCTCCGGCTCCGGCGGTCGACCGTGAACAGGACGAGCGCGCCCAGCCCCATCAGCGCCGCGGCCGCCCCGAAGGCCAGCCCCGGCGCGACGATCGTCCAGAGCGCCCCGACGCCCGCGCTCGCCACCAGGTCGCCAACCCCGTTCACGGTGCCGAGCATCCCGTACGAGGTTGCCCGCGCCTCCGGACCGGCCAGGTCGGCGGTCGCCACCCCCTCGAGTGTGTCCTGGATCGCGGCCAGCGTGCCGTGAGCGACGAACAGGAGGGCGAACCAGGCCGGCTCGTCGATCCCGGCCACGAAGGCAACCGTCGCCCCGAGCGCGACGAGCGCCCCGATCCCGTACCCGCCCGCCAGGAGGGTCACCGCCCGCCCGGTCCGGTCACTGGCCAGGCCGGCCGGGAACGAGCCAGCGGCGTAGACGACGTTCCGGAGCACGTACAGCAGACCGGCGATCGCGCCCGCCCCGACGAGCCCGTAGCGCGCGCTGAGCAGCGTCGTCGTGGCCAGGATCAGCAGCCCCGGCGCATAGTCCCCCAGGCCGAACAGGCCCACCGCCACGAGGAAGCGCCGGAACGCCCCGGGCAGCGCGCGCAGGGTGCCCACGAAGCCGCGGCTCGTCCGGGCCCCCGGCGCGGGATCGTGGACGAACAGGCCGAACGTGAGGGCGGCGGCGAGTCCCGGCACGAGCGCCACCCAGAAGACGAGCCGGAATGCGTCGACCTCGGCGGCGACCGTGCCCCCGGCGAGGCCGAGGATCACGACCGCTGCCAGCGGGCCGATCACCGCCCCGACCGTGTCACCGGCGCGGTGGAACCCGAAGGCCCGCCCGCGTGCCTCCGGTGGCACCGATTCGGCCAGGATCGCGTCACGCAGCGGCCCGCGGATGCCGCGCCCGAGCCAGCCGATCGTCTTGGCCACGAGGACAAGGGGCCACGAGGAGGCGACGGCGACGAGCAGGGGCATCAGCCCGGTCAGGATGTAGCCCGCCACCGCGGTTCCCTGGCGGTGGCCGGTCCGGTCGCCCAGCCAGCCGGCACCGAGCTTGGTGAAGCTCGACAGCGCGTCCGACAGGCCCTCGATCACCCCCAGGGCGACCGGCGGCAGCCCGAGGCCGGCCAGGAACCCGGGCAGGACCGAGGTGACCGCCTCGTGGCTCGCGTCGGAGAGCAGGCTCGTCACCCCCATCGCGGCCACGTTCCGGTTCAGCCAGGGCAGCGAACGGGCGCGGATCACGAGTTCACCTCCAGCAGTCGTTCCGGGGCAGCCTGCGGCGGGCCGGGCGGACGGTCGAAACGCGAGGCAGGCGGCGCGTCGGAGACCGGGCGCCACCCGGCACTGGACCGGGCGCCACCCGGCACTGGACCGGGCGCCGCCCCGGGGTCACAGTGTCACACGTCATGGCCCGGGATGGCATGGACGAATGGCGATGGCGACGGCGACGTTCCGGTTCTACGGCGAGCTGAACGACTTCCTCGTCCCCCGCCGGCGCGGGATCGAGTTCGAGCGGCGGTTCGACGACCGGCCGGCGGTCAAGGACGTGATCGAGGCCATCGGCGTGCCGCACCCGGAAATCGACCTCGTGATCGTCAACGGCCGGCCGGTGCCGCTTGCCCACCGGATCGCGGACGGCGACCGGGTGAGCGTCTACCCGGCCTTTCGCTCGATCGAACTCGACCCGGGCGATCGGGTCGGGCTGCCGCTCCCGCCCGGAGAACCGCCACGGTTCGTCCTCGACGGCCACCTCGGCCGGCTGGCGGCCTACCTCCGGATGCTCGGCTTCGATACCTGGTACCGCAATGACGCCAGCGACGACGTGCTGGCCGCGGTCACCCGGGCCGAGGACCGGATCCTGCTCACCCGCGACCGCGCCCTGCTCCGGCGCGCCACGGTCGACCGCGGCCGGTTCGTCCGCTCCGACCAGCCGCGCGAGCAGCTCCGCGAGATCGTCGAGCGCTTCGAGCTAGGACCGCTCGCCGCGCCGTTCACGAGGTGCCTGCGCTGCAACGGCCGGCTCGTCCCGGTCAGCCGCGAGGAGGTTCTCGACCGCCTGCAGCCGCTCACCCGGCGCTACTACGATCTCTTCGCCCGTTGCCCCGACTGCGACGCGGTCTACTGGCACGGCTCCCACCGCATCCGGATGGAGCGCCTCGTCGCCTCCGTGATCGGTCCCCCGACGCCGGGCCCGCGGCCGCGGTAGGGTTGGGGCCGAAAAGGAATCCCAGGTCAGGAGATCCTCGGAGGAACGCCCATGTCCGCCGGCCGACCGGTCCAGGTCGCCTACTACTACCGCGTCCAGTGGGGCCACCACGACGAGTTCCTCGAGCTCTTCGAGCGGAACCACTGGCCGATCCTGCGCGAGCAGCTCGCCGCCGGGCGTCTGCTCGAGGTGCGCCTCTTCACGCCCCGCTTCCACGGTGACGGCCGGGCCGACTGGAACGTCCTGGTGACGATCACCTATCGCGACTGGGCCGCCCTCGAGGAGCACTCGGACCGGGCGATCGCGGAACGGCTCTACCCGGACCAGGCGCGCTTCGCAGCCGAGGAGCGGCGCCGGTTCGAGCTCGTCGAGGCCCACTGGGACGTCCCGCTCGAGGAGCGCCGGCTCCCCTGAGCCGGCCCTCCCGCGCTCCTGTGCCGAGGCTTCCGGCCGGCACCATGCCGCCGATCTGGCGGGCGGCGCTGACCTACGTCGTCTATTTCACCGCGATCGGGGCGGCCTTTCCGTACCTGCCGGTCTATTACCGTGGCCTGGGCCTGGGCCTCGACACGATCGGCCTCCTGGCCGCCCTCTCGGCGGCCACCCAGCTCGTGGCGGCCCCGGTCTGGGGCGGCCTGACGGACCACTTCGCGCGCTCGCGCGCCTCGCTCCCGGCGGCCGCGCTCGTCGCGACCGCGGGCGCGGTCGCGCTGGCCAACGCCCGCGAGCTACCGCTCGTGGCCGCCAGCGTCCTCGTCCTCGCCTTCGGCCTGGCCGGGATCGGCCCGATCCTCGACGCGCGGACGCTCGATCTCCTGGGGACCGACAAGATTCGCTACGGACAGCTCCGGGCATGGGGCTCGCTCGCCTTCGTTGCCACCGCCTGGTTCGTCGGCAGCCTCATCGACAGCCACGGCAACCGGGCGCTCTTCGCCGTCTACGTCCCGGCCCTGGCGGTCACCGCCCTGATCGCGCTCTCGCTGCCGCGCCGCGGCACCGGGCGCGGGGTCAACGTCCTGCGCGGGGCCCGGGCCCTCGTAGCGGCACCGCAGATGCGGCTCTTCCTGGCCGGCTCGCTGCTCGTCTGGACGACCCTGAACGCGGTCAACAGCTTCTACTCGATCCAGATCGTGACCCTCGGCGCACCGGCCACCGTGGTCGGGCTCGCCTGGGCGGTCGGAGCCATGGTGGAGGTCCCGATCATGTTCGGCTACCCGCGCCTGGCGAGCCGCTTCGGCACGGAACGGCTGATCGTGGCCGGGGCCGTGCTGTTCGCGGTTCGCGCCGCGGCCGCCGCCGCGGCCACGGATGCCACGATGCTCGTCCTGATCGCCCCGATCGAGGGGCTCGCCTTCGGACTGTCGTTCGTGGGCGGGGTCGCGTTCGTCTCGGCCCGCGCGCCGGCCGCCCTGGCTGCCACGGCCCAGGGTGTCTACGCTGGCGTGGCCGGGCTGGCCGCGATCGCCGGCTCCCTCTCGGGCGGGTTGGTCGCCGGGGCGGTGACGATCCCGGGCCTGTTCGCGCTGGGTGCCCTTCTGAGCGGGCTGGCGGCGGTCGTCATCGCCTTCGCGGTCCGGACGCCGGCGGCCGGCCCGCCGCCCGCTACCATGGCCGGGTGAAGCACGAACGCGCCTCGCCCGGGCGGGCCGCTCGCCTCGCCCGGAGCGAACGGCTGATCGAGACGATCCGGGCATCGGTCATCGGCGAGGACGAGGCCGTGGTCGGGCCGTTCGGGCCGCGCCGCGTCATCTATGCCGACTACACCGCCTCGGGCCGGTCGCTGACGTTCATCGAAGACTTCATCCGCGACGCGGTCCTGCCGCTCTACGCGAACACCCACACCGAGTCGTCGGGCACCGGACGCCAGACGACGCGCTTCCGCGAGGACGCGCGGCGGATCATCCGCGACGCGGTCGGCGGAACGGACGAGCACGCGGTGATCTTCTGCGGCTCGGGGTCGACGGCTGCCATCAACCGGCTGGTCGACGTCCTGAACCTGCGCCTGCCGGCCGACCTGGCCGATCGCTACCGGCTGCGCGAGGCGATCCCGCCAGAGGAGCGTCCGGTCGTGTTCATCGGTCCCTTCGAGCATCACTCGAACGAGCTGCCCTGGCGCGAGTCGATTGCCGACGTCGTCGTCATCGGCGAGGACCAGGACGGCCACGTCGATCTCGAGCATCTCGAGGCCGAGCTCGTCCGGCACGCCGGCCGAGGCCTGAAGATCGGCAGCTTCTCGGCCGCCTCGAACGTGACCGGGATCATCAGCGACACCCGGGCGATCTCGGTCCTGCTCCATCGCCACGGGGCGCTCTCGTTCTGGGACTTCGCCGCCGCCGCGCCGTACGTCGAGATCGAGATGACGATGACCGGTCGCGACGGCCGCCCGGCGGCGCAGTCGAACGATCCCGACGCTCGGCTGGCCTACAAGGACGCGGTCTTCCTGTCGCCCCACAAGCTGATCGGCGGCCCCGGCACCCCCGGCGTCCTGGTCGCCCGGCGGGAGCTGTTCCGCAATCGCGTCCCGAGCCTGCCCGGCGGCGGGACGGTCGCCTACGTCAACCCGACCGAGCACGTCTACCTTGCCGACATCGAGCACCGCGAGGAGGGCGGGACGCCCGCGATCGTCGAGTCGATCCGGGCCGGGCTCGTCTTCCAGCTCAAGGAGGCGGTCGGCGTCGAGGCGATCCGGGCCCGCGAGGAGTCGTTCATCCGCCGTGCGATCGGACGCTGGGAACGCCACCCGAACCTCGAGATCCTGGGCAACCGCGAGGCCGACCGGCTCTCGATCGTCTCGTTCGTCGTCCGCCACGCGGGCTCGGCCGGATCGCGGCGCTACCTCCACCACAACTACGTCGTGGCGCTCCTGAACGACCTGTTCGGGATCCAGGCCCGGGGCGGCTGCTCGTGTGCCGGGCCGTACGGCCACCGGCTGCTCGGGATCGACCTCGAGCGCTCGCACGAGTTCGAACGCGAGATCTCGCGCGGCTGCGAGGGGATCAAGCCCGGCTGGGTCCGGGTCAACTTCAACTACTTCATCTCCGAGCCCGTCTTCGAGTACATCCTCTCGGCGGTCGAGCTCGTGGCCGGCGAGGGCTGGCGCCTCCTGCCCCACTACCGGTTCGATCCGGCGAGCGGGCTGTGGCAGCATCGCGACGGGCCGGCCGAGGCACCGCTCTCGCTGCGCGACCTCCGCTACACCGACGGCCGGATGACGTACCCGGACCGCCGGCGCCGCGAGCCGGAGGGTCGCCTCCCGCGCTACCTCGCGGAGGCCCGGACGCTGCTCGCCTCGCCTCCGGCTCCCTCGACGCCGCCCGATCGAGCGGTGCTCGACGCCGACTTCGAGGCGCTGCGCTGGTTCCCGCTGCCCCACGAGATCGGCCGCTGATCGGGTACCATGCCGCGAATGCGACTGCCTGCCGGCCGCCCGAGCGGCCCCCATCCGACCAGTCCCCGGGGCCGCGCCCGCCGCGTCGCGTCCCGGGTCGCCTCCCGCGCCGCGGCGCTCGGCGCCCTCGTCGTCCTCGTCGCCTCGCTCGCGGCCCCGACCGTCGCCGCCGAGAGCGTCCGCCGGACGTGGACCGCCGGCATCGGGGGCGGCGCGAACGGCACGGCCCGCCTGACCGCCTACGTGAGCGGGACCGGCCTCCTGGCGCTCGAGCTCACCGGCCTCCAGCCGTCGACGATCTACCCGGTGATCGTCTACCGCGGCACGTGCGCCTCACCGCTCCTGGTCACCAGGCTGCCCGGCTTCCGGACCGACGCCACGGGTGCGATCGTCAAGCGCTCGGCGCTCACGACCACGATGCTGAACGCGATCTGGAGGTACGGGCGGACCGGGACGATCGCGCTCAAGGTCGGCAGCGGCTCACTCGGCCGCTGCGGCGCGCTCCGCTACCCGGTCGCGACGAGGGTCGCGATCCCCGCCCTGGCGATCGACCTGCCGGTGGTACGACCGCCGAGCGGCTACCCGCTGTGCAACGTGGCGATGTACATCAGGGAGCTCTCGCAGCCGCGTGAGGCAGGCGTCAGCTACATCTACGCCCATGCCCGGAAAGGGATGTTCCTGCCGCTCCTCGAGCGCTCGAAGGTCAACAACGGGGCCAGCCTGCTGGGCATGACCGTGCGCGTCTGGACGAGCGACGACGTCCTGTCCACCTACCAGATCATCCGGGTCCGCCGGCACGTCACGACCCTCGACGGCATCTTCGGGATCACCGCCGAGCAGCTCTGGCTGCAGACCTCCGAGGGACCAAATGGAACGCGGGAGAAGCTGGTCGTGATCGCCCGGCGCCTGGGCAGCGTGACCAGCGACCACGCCGCCGCCCACCCGACCCCCCGCCCGATCGTCTGCAGCTGACCGGACCAGGGGCCCCCCCGCGGCGCCTGCCCGCGGTCGGGATCAGGCGCGGTGGTAGGGCGAGAAGTAGTCCGGGGCCGGTGCTCTGACCTCGCTGTCCTCGAGTCGCCAGCCAAGCTCCGAGTCGACAGCCACGACGCCCTCGACCCGGGCGACGTGGCGCGCCACCAGCTCGGCCGTCGAGCGCCGGTCGACGGTCCCGCGCAGGCGGACGACGCCGCGCTCGACGTGGACCTCGATGTCGGCCGGATCGACCCATAGCTCCCTGACCAGTACCTCGTCCCGGATCACCCGCTCGAGCTCGTCGTCGGGGCGGAGGTAGGCGCGCACGAGGTCGGCCCGGGTGACGATCCCGACCAGCCGTCCGTCCTCGACCACCGGCAGCCGGTTGATCGCCCGCTCGATCATCACCGCCGCGGCCTCGCGGACGGGACGATCGGCTTCGATCGTGATCGCCGGCGACGACATCGCCGAGCCGGCGGTCGCCGCCTGGACCTTGGCGATCTCGGCCCGGGCCTCGTCGGCACGACCGAGGAAGCGCGCCAACGGCCGATGACGGACCCCCTCGAGCCCGCGCTCCTTGACGATGAAGTCGGCTTCCGACACGACACCGAGCACGACGCCCTGCTCGTCGACGACCGGGACACCGCTGATCCCGTGCTCGACCATCAGGGCGGCGACGTCCTTCAGCGGCGTCTCCGGCCGGACCGACACGACGGTCCGCGTCATCACCTCACGTACCTTCATCGATCACCTCCGGTCTCGACCGTCCTGCGTCCGAGCCTGCCCCGGCACCGGCCGCCCGGTCCGCGTCCGGGCGAGGTGACGATCTCGACCTCGTCCATCGTCGATCCGGTGAGCCCCGGGCCCAAGGGCCGAGCGGCCCGCCCGCGCGGGGCGGCTCGGCCCATGATCGGCAGGGCACGGAAACAGGCCGTTTGACCCTCGCCCCCGGGCACCCCGGGCTCGATCCTTGGCTCAGCAGGGACCGCCGCGTCCACTCGACCGGCGCGGCGCGAGACGCTGGAGGTGCTCCATGACCCGGGTCCTCGTCGTCCACCACGATCTGGCGATCGGCGACCAGGAGGCCGACAGCCTGCGGCGGGCCGGCTACGAGGTCGAGCAGTGCCAGGGCCCGATCGGCGGCGCGCCCTGCCCGGTGATCGCGGGACGAACCTGCCCGGCCGCCGACCGGGCCGACGTCCTCGTCTATGACGTCTGGGCGACCGGCGAGAGCGACGGCGGCCAGAAGCTGATCGAAGGCCTGCGCGAGCTCTACCCGGACATCCCGGTCGTGCTCACCGCACCGGGCATGGAGCTCGACTGGGTCGAGACGAGCGGGCCCCACCGCGTCGTGCCGCTGGTTGGTCTGCCGACGGCGGCGCGGCTCGAAGACGCGATCGAGCGGGCCCTGTCAACGGTCGAGGAGACCGAGCCGGTCGACCTGATCGGCGTCCCGCCCAGCTGAGACCGGCACCGACGCCGGTCCGGGGACCAGCGTCAGCTCCGCGGTCGTCCGCCGGCGAGGACGAGCTCACCCAACGGCGCCGGTGGTACCGAAGACTCCGGCGCGCCGAGCGGTCGGACCTCGGGCTCGAGGTCGTCGGCCCGGACCCAGCTCGCCAGCTCGCGATTGATCAGGATCGTGGCCGCGTCGCGCACCTCGAGGATGCCGCCGATCACGTAGGCGATCGTCGCGTCGGTGAGCGGCAGCATCGGCCCCGACGAGCTGAGCCGGTGCGCTACCGAGCCACCGGGCGGCGTATGCAGGCGCCCGAGCACGTTGTACGGGCCGAGCTGGGCCTGGACCCGGTGGCGCGTCGTGGGAACGCGCCAGACACGGGCGCCGCGCGGTCCGGCGGCCTTGACCGCCAGCAGCTCGTCGCGCCGGATCGCGTAGTCTGGCACGTGGACCCGGGCCAGGTCGTAGAGGCCCTCCAGGACGACGTCCCGCAGCTCGATCGTCTCCGACTCGTTCACCAGGTCGGTCAGGCGGTCGGCCGTCAGCTCGACCCGGCCAGTGACGATGAAATCGACGCCATATCCCCTGAACGCGACAAGCATCGGACTCCCCGGCTGGCTGGTGGACACGGCACCATCCTGGTCCACGCCGCCGCTGGCGACCGCCACCCGAAGGTCCCGCCCGGGCCAGCAGGAAGCCCCGTTGCCGGGATGCCACGGTGCGGCGACGCCCCGCCCGCCGTGGGCCCGGGCGGCGCGCCGCCCACCCGGCCGGACAGCCACCGCCCCTGGCGCGTATCGTGAGGGGACGTTCGGCCCGGGGCCGGACACCCGGGAGGTGGTCGATGCGACGCTGGAATGGCTGGGGTGACGAGAGCGTCGTCGCCAGTCTGCCTGCCCAGGCGTCGGCCTTCCTCGCCCGGCTCGTCGGCGAGGGCTCGCCCCCGCTCGATGCCGGCCTCGACGAGCTGCTGGCCTCGGTGCCTGCCTCGCGGTTGCCGGCCCACCCGCTCGTCTCGGTCGAGCCGCTCGACCGCCTCCGCCACGCCCGTGGCCAGAGCCTGCCGGACTGGGTCGCCCTGCGGACGGGCCGGATCGACACCTGGCCCGACGGGGTCGCCCACCCGACCACCGACGCGGACATCCGCCGCCTCCTGAGCTTCGCGGTCGAGGTCGGGGCGCGGGTGATCCCGTACGGCGGCGGGACGAGCGTGGTCGGCCATCTCACCCCCCCGGCCGGGGAGGCGCCCGTCCTGACGATCGACCTGGGCCGCCTGACCGGCCTCCGGCACTTCGAAGCGCGCTCCGGGCTGGCCACGTTCGGCGCCGGGACCGCCGGTCCCGACCTGGAGGCCGCGCTGCGGGCCAGGGGCTGGACGCTCGGGCACTACCCGCAGTCGTTCGAGTATTCGACCCTCGGCGGCTGGGTGGCCACCCGCTCCTCGGGCCAGCAGTCGCTGGGCTACGGTCGGATCGAGGCGCTCTTCGCGGGCGGCCGGCTCGAGGCGCCCGCCGGCACCCTGGATCTGCCTCCTCACCCGGCCTCGGCGGCAGGCCCCGACCTGCGCCAGCTCGTCCTCGGCTCCGAGGGACGGCTGGGAATCCTCACCGAGGCGACCGTGCGGGCGACGCCCCTGCCCGAGCGCGAGGTGATCGAGGCCGGCTTCCTCCCGGACCTGGAGCGCGGCCTGGCCGCCGTGCGCGAGCTGGCCCAGGCGAAGCTGCCGCTCTCGATGATCCGGCTGAGCACGCCGGCGGAGACGATGACGACGCTCGCTCTCGCCGGGCACCCGGGCCAGATCCGCCTGCTCGAGCGCTACCTGGCGGCACGGGGGATCGGTCCGCAACGCTGCCTGCTCGTGTTCGGAGCGAGCGGACGGGCGCGGGTCGTGGGGGCAGCGCTGCGCGAGGCGGGCGCGATCCTCGCCCGGCACGGCGGGCTCGGCGCCCCGGGCGGTTTCGGGCGTCGCTGGCAGCGTGAGCGGTTCCGCTCGGCCTACCTGCGCAACACCCTCTGGCAGGCCGGCTACGCGGTCGACACGATCGAGACCGCGGTCGACTGGAGCCGCGTCCCCGACCTCCTCGCCGCGCTCGCCCCGGCCCTCCGGCGGGGCCTGGCCGAGAGCGGCGAGCGCGTCCACGCCTTCACCCACCTGTCCCACGTCTACCCCTCGGGTTCGAGCCTCTACGCGACCTGCCTCTTTCGCGTCGCCCCCGACCCGGACGAGACGCTCCGGCGCTGGTCGACCCTGAAGGCGATCGCCAGCCGCGCCATCACCGACCATGGCGGCACGATCAGCCACCAGCACGGGGTCGGCACCGACCATGCCGCGTACCTCGCCGCCGAGAAGGGCGAGCTCGGGATGGCGGTCCTGGCGGACGCGCTCCGCCGCTTCGACCCGGACGGTCTGATGA